>JALWPC010000210.1 GCA_026995265.1 Paracoccaceae bacterium | reverse complement strand
TTTGCTGGTTCTGGTGTTGTTTATGCTGGCGCTTATCATATACCTGCTGGGCGATATAGTCTCGGCACTGGTGCCCGCGCTGAAACCGTATATCGGCGGGTTTACCCATCTGGTGGACGGGCTGCGCACCGCGACGCAAAAGCTGTTTGGCGGGTAAAGCAAAGGGGGCGTTCCGCCCCCTCGCGTAAACACGCTCCCCCCTGAAGGGCGCGCGTTGCGGATGTCGCGTCTAAATTGCGGTCTTCAGGCTTTCCTCAATGTAAATCTCGCGCAGGCGGCGGGCGATGTCCCCAACCTTGCCATCGCCGATTGGCACGCCGTCGATCTCGACCACCGGCCCCACAAAGGTGGTGGCCGAGGTCACAAACGCCTCTTTGGCCTGCTTGGCCTCCTCAATGGTAAAGGGGCGTTCCTCGATCTTGATCTGGGCCTCGGCGGCAAAGCGCAGCACCGCGGCGCGGGTGATGCCGGAAAGGATGTGGTGGCCCAGGTCGCGGGTGACGATGGTGCCCTCCTGCGTGACAATATAGGCGTTGTTCGAGGTGCCCTCGGTGACCACGCCATCCTCGACCAGCCAGGCGTCATCACAGCCCGCCGCCTTGGCCGCCATTTTGCCCATAGAGGGGGCGAGCAGTTGCACGGTTTTGATGTCGCGGCGGCCCCAGCGGATGTCGGGAATTGAAATAACCTTCATGCCGGTTTTGGCCATGGGCGCATTCACCACGTTCTTGCTCTGGGTAAACAGCACAAGGCTTGGCTCCGCGTCTGGATATGCAAAATCCCTGTCCGCCACGCCGCGCGTGACCTGCAAATAGACCAGCCCTTCAACAACATTGTTGCGCTTGATCAGCTCGCGGTGGATGTCCAGCAAGTCTTCTGTGCTACAGGGGGCCTTCATGTCCAGTTCGCCAAGCGAGCGCTGAAGGCGTTCGATATGGCCGTCAAAGGCCAGAATTTTGCCGTCAATCACCGAGGTGACCTCATAAACAGCATCGGCCATCAGAAAGCCCCGGTCAAAGACCGAGATTTTGGCGTCTGCCTCCGGCAGGTAGTCTCCATTCACGTAAACGATGCGGCTCATGATAGCTCTCCTTATCTTCAGGGTTGCTTATGTCAGAGAGCGCCGGTGGGGGTCAAGCCGTTGCGTGCGCGGGGCTTTTCCGGCTTTCGGGGCTCCATATTATACCTTGCTTTGCTTCCCGCCCATGGCTAATAATTTTCGGGTTTTCAACATATGTATTTTCAGGAGCCCGTGATGACCTTTTTTGCCCGTTTTCTGTCCATCTGTCTGATGCCGTTTTTTTTCGCCGCCAATGTCGCACAGGCCGACATCAACAGCAATCTCGGGCCGCTGGCCGATGCGGTCACGCTTGAAAACGACGGCACCTGGGAGACCACCCTCCGGGATGGCTGGTTCAACATGATCAATACCAGCGCTCCTGATGGCTATCTGGCCTATAATGTCGAGCAGCCGCCGCTGACCGGTGGCGAGCGGGAAACCTCGGTGAATGTCTATCTGCAGCCCGGGGGCAGCGGCATGGCCATGGCGGGAATCTTGCTGAATTATCTGGCGGAAGACAATTTTATGGGCTTTGTCATCGACAAAGATGGCCATGTGAGCGCCATAACCATAAAAGACGGCACCTTTGACAAAACCGATGCCGATAATGTGCGCGCGCGGCTTGATGGTTCGGATGTGCTCAAGGTGCGCGAGACCATGGATCAGGTGCTGTTTTACCTGAACGATGAAGAAGTGTTCAACCTCGACCAAAACGGCGGCGCGGCGGATTTCAACCTGCATTACGGCATTGTGGCGCTGGGCATGGGCCGCTTTGCCTTTGACGGTTTCCACGTTACCCAAACCGGCGGCGGCAGCTCGTTCCCCGCACCCGGCGGCGGGGGCTCTTTCCCTGCGCCCGGCGGTGGCACATCGGCGCCTGCGCCCATTCCGGCTCCCGGCAGTGGCACACCGGCCCCAGCGCCGCAATTGAGCCCGGAGCAGGTTTATCAGGGGGAAGTCATCCTCGGCACCACCCTGGGGATTTTCTTTCACGAGTTCGGCCATGCGCTGATCGGCGAAACCCATCTGCCAGCCACCGGCCCCGAAGAAGACGTGGCCGATGAATTTTCGGCCATTGTGCTGGGCTGGATAGCTCAGGGCAGCGGCTCCAATCCGGCCCTTTCCAAGGTTTTCGCCGATACTGCCGAATATGCCTCCCTGTTTTGGTTCTATGCCGGGGTGCAGAGCATGGATACCGACCTGGCACAATCCTGGCAGGATGAACACGCACCGGGGCTCAAGCGCTTCCGGAATTCATTCTGTATGCTTTATGCTTCAAACCCGCAGCAATACGAGGACCTGGCGCAAAAAGTAGGGTTTGAAACGGCGACCGAGCAACGCTGTGTCGATGATTATGCCAAACGCTCGGCGGCATGGAACACTATTCTTTCCACGGTGCAGCGCCAACAGGGCAGCACCGGCGGCGGCACGATTTCGGTGCGGTTTGAACAGCCCAGCACCGATACCGGCCGCGCGGTCAAAGCCCTGCTGGGCGATTCCGGCGATATGGCCCGGGTGGCTAATTTCCTTGGCCAGATGTTTGCCTGGCCACGTGATTTGACCATTGTGTTCAAGGATTGCCAGGACGTTAACGCCTGGTATTCGCCAGATGATGCCTCGATCACCATGTGTTACCAGATGACGGAATTTGCCTCGCAGGTGATTTTTGACGGGGATCAGCAGTTGGCCAACGGCGGCACGGGCGGGGCCACCACGCCAGCGCCGACGACGCCGCAGGCGGGCAACCGTGCCCTGACCGATGCCGAGAAATTCCTGGTCGGCACCTGGACGGCCTCGGCCACCCAGAACGGGGTCACGGCGCAATTTATTGCAATCTACGCCGATGACCTGAGCTATCAGGCCGAGGAGCGTTATCCGAACATAACGGTTGATACCGTTGGCACCTGGGCGGCGGATGTGCAAACCGATGGCAGCAATGTGATCACGCTGGAAAACACGGTTGTGGACTGGCAGCCCAAGCAGATTTGCGATGCCAATAACCGGAATTGCCAGCCCTTCACCCCGGAGGCCGGGCGCGCGCAAATCACCGCCACCAGCCAGAACACGGTGGAGGCCGACGGGCTGACCTGGACCCGCCAGCAGTAGGGCTTACCCCCAAAGCTCGGCAGTGGGCGGGTGCACCCCGCGCGCGCCGTAATGCAGGGGGGCGGTGCGGTCTTTTGCCAGAAGCAAAGGGCCGTCGAGGTCCACGATCTGCGCGCCCTGCGCCAGCAGGGTGGCGGGGGCCATGGCCAGCGAGGTGCCCACCATACAGCCCACCATCAGGGCATAGCCCTCGGCCAGCGCCGCCGCTTTCAGGGCCAGCGCTTCGGTCAGCCCGCCGGTTTTGTCCAGCTTGATATTCACCATATCATACTTGCCCTTCAGGGCAGGCAGGCTCTGGCGGTCATGGCAGCTTTCATCGGCGCACACCGGAAGCGGGCGCTCGATTTCGGCCAGCATGTCATCCTTGCCGGCGGGCAGGGGCTGCTCCACCACCTCCACCCCGAGGCGCAGGAGCGCGGGGGCAAGTTCGGTGTAAAGTTCCGGCGTCCAGCCCTCGTTGGCGTCCACGATGATGCGGGTATCCGGCGCGCCCCTGCGCACCGCCTCAAGGCGGGCCATGTCGCCCTCGCCGCCGAGCTTGATCTTCAGGAGCGGACGTTTGCTGTGCTTGGCGGCCTGCGCCTGCATCTCTTCCGGCGTGGCCAGCGAGAGGGTGTAAGCGGTGATTACGGGTTGCGGGGCGGGCAGGCCCGCCAGTTCCCACACGCGCTTTCCGGCCTGTTTGGCCTCCCAATCCCACAGGGCGCAATCGACCGCATTGCGGGCCGCACCGGCGGGTAGGGCGGCTTGCAGCTCGGCGCGGGTGATGCGCGGCGGCAGGCCCTCGATCTGGGCAATCACGCTCTCCATGCTCTCGCCGTAGCGGGCATAGGGCACGCATTCGCCCCGGCCAAACACGCCGTCGCGCGAGACGCTGACGGTCACCACTTTGGCCTCGGTGCGCGAGCCGCGCGAGATGGTAAACACCTCTTTGAGCGGGAAGGATTCGGCCACGCCAACGATCATTGCAGCGCCTCCACAAGGCGACCCGCGCCTTGGCGGTAAGGGTCTACGCAGGGGAGGCCCAACTTGGCCTCAAGCTCGGAAAGATAGGCCTCGGCCTCGGGTTCCGGGAGCTTGGCGGTGTTCACCGACACCCCCGCCACATAGCACGCAGGGTTCACCACCCGCGCCATGGTCAGTGCCACATCGCGGAGCTGCTCAAGGCCGGGCAGGGGGAAATCCGGCAGGCCGCGCATGTGTTTGCGGGTCGGCTCATGGGCCAATATCAGCGCGTCGGGCTGGCCGCCATGGATCAGCGCCATGGTCACGCCGGAATAGCTGGCATGGAACAGGCTGCCCTGGCCTTCGATAATGTCCCAATGGTCCGGCTCGTTATCCGGCGTCAGGTATTCCACCGCCCCCGCCATAAAATCGGCGATCACCGCATCCAGCGGCACCCCGCCGCCGGTGATCAGAATGCCGGTCTGGCCGGTGGCGCGGAAGGTGGCCTTGAGGCCGCGCGCGTGCATCTCGCGTTCCATGGCAAGGGCCGTATACATTTTGCCCACCGAGCAATCGGTGCCCACCGCCAGCACCCGCTTGCCGCGTCGCTTTTTGCCGCTGGCAATCGGGTAGGCGACGGTGGGGATGCGCACATCATGCAGGCTGCGGCCGTGCATTTGCGCGGCAGCGACCAGCGCGCCCTCGTCAGAAAGCAGATTGTGCAGGCCCGAGGCAATATCAAGCCCCGCCCGCAGCGCCGCTTCCAGCGCCGTGATCCATGTGTCGGCAATATGCCCGCCGCGATTGGCCACGCCGATGACCACGGTTTTGATGCCCGCGGCGGCGGCCTCTTCCATGGTCATATCCGGCAGGCCCATATCGGCATTGCAGCCCGGTAGGCGGAATTGCGCCTTGGCAAAATCGGGGCGCCAGTCCTTGATGCCCTGCGCCACCTTGGCGGCGAGCGGGTCTGCGGCGTCGCCCAGAAACAGGATATAGGGGGCTTCGATCATGGTGATTCTCCGGAATTTTTGGCTTGGTTTCAGCCACAAATAGCGCGGGCCGCTTGGGAGAATTTAGTGATTGAGGCGCGAATTTGGAGGATGTTGGAAGAATATTGCAAAATATACCGCATTATCGCAAGAATCACCCAATACAACCGGTGGCGGCGCGGTAAATCATGCGCATGTGGCAAATACTGTGTCCGCGCCGCACTGCACCCGTGTGTGCTAGCGCCCGATCAGGGCAACGGGCGCGTTGTCGTCCACCGCGAAGTCTTTGGCGGGGCCGTTGGCGACATTGGTGTGGCGCTTGAATTCATAGCGCATAATGTTGCCCTCAGGCTCGGAGTGGATGATCAGACAACTGAGCAGATGCCGTGCCCCGTCATAAATATCGACGAAACCGCGCAGATGGGGGGCGGCGTGTGCGTCCATCTCGAACCCGTCATCGGAAAGGCGCAGCAGGGGGTAAATTTCGCCGCCCACATGCAGGCGCAGCCGGTTCTTTTTGCGCTGGGCCTGTTTGCGCGCACGCTCCAGACCGGCCAAAACCTCTTTTGGTAAAAAAGCATCCATGAAAGGCCCTCCTTGTGCGAGCATGGGGCAAACCGGTTAACATTCGGTTGCGCCCGCACACATCATTACAGAACCGACTATATCTCGATTCTCTGCGGCGACCAGACAAATTTGCATTTTTTTAATGGGGCGCGCTCGGATTGCTTTGCCGTTTGTTGTTCAGATGCGAAACCATGGCCGCGAGGTCTTCGCCCTCGACAGGGGATTGCAGGACCGATTGCACATTGGGCATAAGCTGGAAAATGGAACCGTCAGAGAAAAAGCTTGTGGAATTAACTGTAATTACAGGCACATCCGGCATCCGGTAGGCGGCAAAATCGGCAATAGCGATGGCACCGCCATCGGGCAGGACCATCTCCAGTATAAGCGCGTCATATGTGTGGCGGCGCAGCTTCGAGAGGGCCTCTTCCTGAGACGTGACCAGAGTGGTTTCAATGCCTTCCCGTTTCAGAAAGCCAGCCCAAACCTTCCCGAGCTCGGCATTTTGTTGTGCGATCAATACCCGCAAGAATTTACTCCTACAACATTTCACAATTCGAACATGTGATTAATTTTGTCTTACAGCCAACATAAGTAGATAAAAAATAACCCATGTTTGGGTTCTGACCTACCCGTATTTTAGCAAATTTGCTACCCTGCAACACAAAAAAACATCGACCTTTGACATAATATTGCATACCCAATGGG
>JALWPC010000209.1 GCA_026995265.1 Paracoccaceae bacterium | reverse complement strand
TCACCGCTTTGATGAGCCTGCTGCTATGGGTTTTCAAATGGCCCTTTGGCCGCGCGGAATTTAACCTCTGGGCCAACCTGCCCACCTTTGCCCCTGCCGAAGTCAGTCTTACGGGGCGGCGGCTGCGACGCGACGGCTGGCTCAACGTTCTCTTCAGCATTGCCTTGTTTTACCTCGTCCCCTTTACCTTCCCGCTGGTGCAAAACCGGCTGGGGCCAGACCTGTTCGGCAACAGCCACTCGCTGGTTTGGGTTGTAACCGTCTGGGCCTTTTTGCCCGCGTTGATGTTTATCCGCGGCATATGCCTGATTAAAATTTCCCGCATCCTGTCCAAAGCCATTATAGCCAAATGACGCGGGTCTTCTGGCTGCTGGTCCTGCTGGCTGCAAGTCCGCTCGCCGCCCAGGATCGCCTGCGCGTGGCCACCTATAATGTCGGTCTGGGCCGTGATGGCCCGGGGCTTTTGCTCAAAGACATTTTAGACAGGAAGGCCGACATCCTCGCCCTCGCCACCATTGTCTCCACCGTGAACCCCGATATTCTCCTGCTCACAGGCTTTGACAATGATTACCAAACACTGGCCCTCACCCGCTTCAACGCGCTGGACGGGCTGTCCTACCCGTTCCTCTTCGCCCCGCCGGGCAATGCCGGACTGGATTCCGGGCTGGATATAAACAACAACGGTCACATGCGAGACTGGAATGACGCCTGGGGGTTTGGCCGCTTTGAAGGGGCCGAAGGCATGGCCCTGTTCTCCCGCTTCCCCATCCAGACCACCCGCCGGTTCGACCACCTGCTCTGGAAAGACTTCGGCCCCGCGCCCCTGGCTCCCGACGGCACCGCATATTTCACCCGCTGGCCACAGCTCCGCCTCGCCTCCCACAGCCTGTGGGACATCGAAATCGCCCTGCCAAACGGGCCGCTCCACATCCTTGCCGCCCACCCGACCCCGCCGGTTTTTGACGGCGCGGAAGATGCCAACGGGCTGCGCAACGAAGCCGAAATCGACTTCCTCAACCGCTATCTGAGCGGCGAGGTATTTACCGACGACACCGGCACCACCGCCGCCCTTTCAGCCGCCCCCGTCATCCTCCTTGCCGACCTCAACGCCGATCCGGAGCGCGGCGACAGCCTCAAGCACGCCCTGCGCCGCCTGCTCGCCCACCCACGGCTGCAAAACATGCCCGCGCAAGACACGGTTGAATGGGCGCGCACCGGCCGGATGCAAGTTGATTACGCCCTGCCCGACCACGCGCTAACCGTGCTCGGCGCCGGCGTGTTCTGGCCCGAGACCTCACCCCTTCTGGAAGCCGCAAATACCCGCCACAGGCTCATCTGGGTTGATGTCAAGCTCCCGAAATAGCCAGGATTTTCTGGCAAAAAACAAAACCACACATGCAGGCGTTGTTGCATAGAACCCTTGCAAGATTGGGGGATTCCTATTTGTGCGGGGACGTGATTCATTCTTTGGATGGTACAGAAACTTCGAACCCGCCCGCAGCTTGTCACCCCGAAACCGCGCTAC
>JALWPC010000208.1 GCA_026995265.1 Paracoccaceae bacterium | reverse complement strand
AAGGAAATCCGCGAGGAGATCGAGCGCGGTATCTTTGATATTGACGCGATCAAACAGGCCAATGCCGACCTGATCGAGACCATCGAGGACAGCTTGCGCATTGCCGACGAAGGCAAGGCCAAGCGGGTGGAGGCCGAGAAGGAGCTTCAGCAAATGGAAGCCGAGCTCAAAACCACCCTTGCCGCCGCCAAGGCCAAGGATACCGCGCTGGGGCACAATGTCGGCTCTGCTGCCGACTGATGCGCTGGCGCAGTTTACCGGTGGTGCTGGCCCTTGCGGCCTGCGCCACCCCCGTGCCCACCCCGCCACCGCTTGGCTTCGATCTCGGGGCCTACTATGCCGCCACCGAGGCCGAAGTGCGCGCGCAGGGCGGAATGCGCACCGAATATGAACCCGCCGACGCCTCCTTCACCAAAGAGGATCTGGCCCGCGATTTCATGCGCATAGCCCTGTTTGACGAATATCAGACAGTGAACGGCCGCTATCTGGCAGGGGAGTCCCCTTCCAACCTGCGCCGCTTTGAACGCCCGATCAGGGTGCGGGTGGTCAATGGCGGGAGCACGCCAGAGGCCGACGCGCAGCACAATGCCACCGCCGTTTCCCACTATACCCGACGCCTGGGCCGCATCACCGGCCTTGACATGCGCATCGCCAATGACGGGGAGCGTGCCAATATGGTGGTGTTTTTTCTGAACCATGACGAGCAACCGCGCGTGGCCCGCCAGCTTGGCCGCTATGTGGCCGCCCCGCCGCCCGAGGTGACGGATGCCTTCGCCAACAGCCCGGTGGACCTGCTCTGCGGGGCCTTTTCGCTCTCGGATGCCCGCACCCCCGACAGCTACCGCGCCTCGGTGATCCTGATCAAATCCGAGCATTCCCCGGCCCAGCGCGAGGCCTGCGTGCAGGAGGAGATGGCGCAGGCGCTGGGCCTGACCAACGACAGCCCCGAGGCCCGCCCGTCGCTCTTCAACGACGATGGCGAGTTCGCCGCCCTCACCCGCCATGACGAGCTGTTGCTGCGTATGCTTTACGACCCGCGCCTGCATTCCGGCATGTCTCCTGCCGAGGTGCGCCCGCTTTTGGCGGGGATTATTGAGGATATTTGGTGATCTCATGGCCGTAAACCCGCTCAAAGACATCCGAATGCGGCGGCGGGATGTCAGAGCCAAGCGCATTGAAAAGGCTCTGCACAGCCAAGGCGTCGAATTTGCCAGCCTGCGAACCTGGAGCGCCCGAAAAGCCGCAGCCAAAAAGCCGGAGGGCGCCATTTGGGCCGACCCCGCCCGCATGGCCAGCGTCTCCGCCTATCCGGTTCTGCCGCTTTACTACGCCGATAAGGCCTTCACCTGCGCCCGTTGCGGGGCTGAACAGCTTTGGACCGCCAAACAGCAAAAATTCTGGTATGAAATCGCCAAAGGCGAGATACAATCCACCGCCAAGCATTGCCGCCCCTGCCGCAAAGCCCTGCGCGCCGAGAAAACCCTTGCAAAAGCAACGCATTACAAGGGATTGATCGCCAAATACGGGCTGGA
>JALWPC010000207.1 GCA_026995265.1 Paracoccaceae bacterium | reverse complement strand
AGTTCTTCCGCCCCCACCGGCAGGTCGGCATCGACCCGCGCCAGGCGGTGGCCATCGGTGGCCACGCAGCGCAGCATCAGCCCATCGGGCCCCTGGGCGGCGTGCATATAAACGCCGTTCAGGTAATAGCGGGTTTCCTCGGTGGAAATGGCGAATTTCGCCTTGTCAAACAGCCGCCGCAGCACCGGGGCCTTGGCACTGAAATTGCACTCGTATTCGCTGCTGGCCATCACGGGGAAATCCTCACGCGGGAGGGTGGCAAGGCTGAAATGCGAGCGCCCCGCGCTAATTTCCATCCGCCCCGATGTGCCATCATCGCTAAGCGAAACCATCGCCCCATCCGGCAGCTTGCGCACAATCTCGTGCAGCATATGGGCAGGCACGGTGGTGGCGCCGGCCTGCTCCACCATGGCAGGGGATTTATCAATCACCTCGATATCAAGGTCGGTGGCGCGAAAATTCACCGTCTCGCCCTGGGCCTCGATCAGCACGTTGGCGAGGATGGGAATGGTATTGCGCCGCTCCACAACCGACTGTGCGCGGCTCATGGCGGTAAGAAGGGCAGAGCGTTCAATACTGGCTTTCATGGTCGTCACCGCGTTTGGTTTTGTTGGAAAATAACCCTAGCGATTGTGGCGGGAAGTTCAAGGGATAATGGTAAGGTGATGTAGGGCGGGCTTCAGCCCGCCACCGCCGCATGGTGGGTGCAAGCACCCACCCTATGCCTCAAGCATCCGCCGCAGCAACTCTACGTCATCCGCAATCTGGCTATCGGTCAGTTTCATCTCTTCCACCCGCTTCACCGCGTGGATCACCGTGGTATGGTCGCGCCCGCCGAACTTCCGGCCAATTTCGGGCAGGGATTTGGAGGTCAGCGATTTGCTCAGGAACATCGCCACTTGCCGAGGGCGGGCCACCGCGCGGGCACGGCGGGGCGAGAGCAGATCAGAAATCCGCAGGTTATAATGCTCGGCCACCTTGCGCTGAATCTCGTCAATCGTCACCTTGCGGTCCGATTGCCGCAACAGGTCCGACAGCGAATCCTGCGCCATTTCCAGGGTAATATCGCGCCCCACCAGCGAGGCAAAGGCGAAAAGCCGTGTCAGCGCCCCTTCCAGCACCCGCACGTTGGAGCTGATCCGGTGCGCGAGAAATTCCAGCACCTGCACATCCAGCCCCACATTCGGGTTGGCCTTGGCTTGGGCCTCGGCCTTGGCGTGCAAAATGCCGAGGCGAAGCTCGTAATTTGTCGGGTGCAAGTCCACCACAAGGCCCCATTGCAGGCGGGAGCGGATGCGCTCTTCCAGGCCCTCTATCTCGCCCGGGGAACGGTCCGCCGAAATCACAATCTGCTTGCCTTGCTCGATCAAGGCATTGAATGTATGGAAGAATTCGTCTTGGGTCGAGTTCTTCCCCGCAATGAATTGCAGGTCATCGACCATCAGCATATCGACAGAGCGGAACTGCTCCTTGAAGCTGTGCATGTCCTTGAAGCGGAGCGCCTGCACAAAGCGGAACATGAACTGCTCGGC
>JALWPC010000206.1 GCA_026995265.1 Paracoccaceae bacterium | reverse complement strand
GGGGTATCGAGCTTGCCTTTGCCCGAAAGGCCAAAGGCCGCAATTTCATTGGTGTTGGCGCGGCGGGTGGTCATGCCAATAGCCGCAGAGCCTTCCAGCAGGCTGGCGAATCCGTCTTGCGAATCCGATGCTTTGAGGGTGATACTGGCAAAAACCGTGCCGTCGGCTTCAAGCACCTTGTAAACCCGGTTTCCCTCGGTATCGGTCGAGACTTCCAGGTCACCGCCGCGATCCAGCGCAAAAACCTCGATCAGCGTGGGTAACAGCGTGTTGCCCATTTCACCCGAGCCGGCGATGGTGAATTCTTTCAAATCCGCAGCAAGGTTGGGGCAGGCCGCGCCTTCACACGTTACTTGAGCGGCATCAATGGAAATGTCGCCAACCAGCATGCCGAGCAAATAGGTGTTCCCGTCATAATTCAGCAATTCGCCCGTCATCGAAACGGAACCGTCGAGCGAGTTCAGCGTGACTTTCTCGGCAAAAACCGGGCCATAGGCTAGCGAAAAAATCGCTGCCAGCCCTGCCATAAGGCTTTTTGACTTGGATAAAAACATTAACGTCCTCCGGAGACGGCACACCTAAATGACCAAAAACGCGCGATTGCGGTTTTAATCTGCCTTTTTTTGCTAGCCTGATTTCAGGTAGGAAGCAAGGATTTTTAACGTGATAACAGGATTCTAGCGGGGTTTCTTAAGATAACCCGTTGCATTGTATCATTTTTTCCGGAGTCCGTTTTGGCACCAAAGACCTGCGCTCGAAACCGCCCATCGCTACGGGTGCGCCAAAGCATGCCTTGAAGTGCAGGGGCCTGCCCCTGTAAGAAGGAAACAGGTTTCGAGAAAACGACCGAGGACCATGACCAAACCGCTTCCCTCATTGGCGCTGGATATGTCAAAAGACGGCATTGCCCTGCACCAGTTGGCCTTTGACGGCCACTGGCATGAATTGGCGCGCGTCGCCCTTGATGATGCGGCGTTGCGGGCGCGGCTTACCAATATGCGCGGCATCGCGGCCAGGCTCGAAGGCCGACGTTTCAAAACCCGGATCTGGCTGCCCCAAGACCAGATTGTGCACAAGGTTTTAAGCCTTTCCGGCAAAGACGAGAAGGCACGGTGCAAAAATGCCCGCGCGGAAATCGCCGCCACCTACGGGGGTAAGCCAGGGGATTATGTCGTGCAATTGGGCACCCCGGCCCAGGGCGGCAAAACCCCTGTTTCCGCTGTGCGTGTGCGCACGATGCAAGAGGCGCGTGCCTTTGCCAAAAGCCACGGGTTCAGGGCCAAAACCTATAGCACCCAATCGGCCATTGAAGGTTTTTCCGCGCCGCCGCATTTCAACCTGCCCCCTGACCCTGTCAAAGTGGCGGGGCTCGGGCTGGTTGCCGGTGTCGCCGCCGCCGTGGTGCTTGGGGGCGGGTTTGCCTTTGTCGCACTTGACCCGCTCAACCTGTGGGAAGCCCCGCCCGAAGTCGCCGATTTCGCCCCCTTCCAGCGGCCCAATCCCGGCATCGAGCGCGCAAGGGCCCCCGATGTGCCC
>JALWPC010000205.1 GCA_026995265.1 Paracoccaceae bacterium | reverse complement strand
TGTCATACGCCAAGACATCGTTCCGGTGTTAAGGGTGTGAAACCGCCAACAGATCGTTCCGCACCTTAACAAACAAATCGCCAAGACATCGTTCCGAATTTGTGGTATCCTCTTGCTCACCTGCACTTTTTTCAACAGGAGGTGACAAGTGAGCGAAGAGGTACTGCAAGCCGAAAGGGAGCGAGCCATCCATCTGCTCCGAAGCGGGCACTCGGTTCCCGAAGTGGCGGAAGCCCTGGGCCGCTCCGAACGGTGGGTGCGCAAGTGGCGAAAGCGTTTCGAGGAAGAGGGCTGGGAAGGTCTCAAGAGCCGTTCCCGCCGTCCCCACCACCTGGCCCGCCAATCGCCTGATGAAGTGCGCCAGGCCATCCTGGAAGCCCGCAGTGAGCTGGAAGCCGAAGCAACAAAGGGCGAAGACCTCAAGTTCATCGGCAGTCCTGCCATCCGCACCCGTCTGAAAGAAAAGGGGATAGAGCCTCTGCCTTCTTGTCGCACCATCGAGCGTGTCCTTCACCAGGCCGGGATGACTCGCCCCAGCCAGACCTCGAACTCCCAGGAACCGGATTATCCCCGGTTGCGACCTGATCAACCTCATACCCTGGTGCAGGTTGACATCTATCCCCGCCACTTGCAAGGAGGCCAGCCGGTGGCTTGTTTCAACGGCCTGGACGTAGTGTCTCGTCGTCCGGTATGCCGGGCTTACCCCAGGCGACGGAGCCAAGATGCTGCCCATTTCCTGGCTTACCTGTGGGCCACGGTGGGGGTTCCTCGTTACACCCAGGTGGACAACGAGGCCTGCTTCAGCGGCGGCTTCAGCCACCCCTGTGTGCTGGGACGGGTGGTGCGGTTGGCTCTGATGGCCGGGACCGAATTGGTCTTTTCCCCGGTGCGTCACCCTCGCAGCCAGGGAGCGGTGGAGCGCTTTCACCGCACTTATGCCCGCCACGTATGGGAGGACACCCTCCTGGCCGATATTGCCCAGGTGAATGAGCAGGCCGAACTTTTCGTCCAACGCTATATTCACAGGCCTCATCCTCAATTGGGAGAACGCACTCCGGAGCAGGTTCACAGGAGCCGACCGGCACGTCATCTCCCGACCCACTTTCCCGATCCTTCCGAGCCTTTGCCTGAGCGCCTGCCCTTGTATGCAGGGCGGGTGCATTTCATACGCAAGGTGGATGGGGAAGGGCGGGTAAAGGTTTTGAATCGGGCCTGGGCCGTACCGGGAGCAGCAATTGGGCAGGGAGTGTGGGTTACCCTCACTCTGACCCCGCAAGGAGCTTACCTTGAAGTGTTCGATGCCGCCCCAGACGCTCCCAGGCGGCGTCGCCTGGTGCGCCATCCTTTCCCGGTGAAAGAGCCGATACTGTCCTGGCCTCAAGCCTCGCTGAGGAAGGTGCCTTCGCTCACCGCCGTATTCGCCCGGTTAGGGAACCGATTGCGAACGTTGATAGCAGCTTTGCTTTCGGCACGATGTCTTGGCGGTTCATCAGCTTGTTAAAGTGCTCAAATTTCGGAACGATCTGTTGGCGTATGACA
>JALWPC010000204.1 GCA_026995265.1 Paracoccaceae bacterium | reverse complement strand
TAGAGTATCCGTCTTGATCAAGCAATTTTGGAGGTCCATTTTCTATCATCGCGGATCAGAGCGTTTGCGAGTTCGAGCAGTTTTCTCATGATCGCGATGAGCGCGACTTTCTTTGGCTTTCCGGCACTGCACATGGCGGTGTATTTCGCTTTCATGTCCGGGTTGAATCGGGTGGCGACCAGGGCGGGCATATAGAGCGCGTCGCGCAGGAATTTGCGGCCGCCCTGAATGAACGCATGCCCGCGCCATTTTCCCGACTGGCGGGTCATTGGGGCGAGGCCTGCAAGGCTGGCGATCTGTTTGCGTCCGAGCGAGCCGATTTCGGGGCATTCGATCAGGATCGCTGTTGCGGCGACGGAGCCGATGCCGGGAATGGAGTGCAGGATATCGAGTGCGCGCGCCCGGGTTCGCCTGAGCCGCGCTTCGATTTCGGCTTCGACAGCTGCGCGTTGGCGTTCGACCTGGGCCAGGCGGGCTTTTGGTCTGGCGGCGGGTCAAGGCCAGGGTCTGGGTCTTGAGCCGGTTCAGGAGGCGGGTGCGATCCTTGACCAGAGCGCTGCGTTGAACCTGCAATTCCTTGAGTTCATGCTGGTTGTCCGGCACCGGCCTGTCCGGCTCCAGCGCGAACGCCGCCCCCATTGCCGCCAGCATCCGGGCATCGACGGCGTCGGTCTTTGCCCGCGTCCCGCGTGCTTGCGCAAAGCGTCGTGCCTGAAGCGGGTTGACCTTGCAAAGCGGCAGATGTGGTGAACAGGCCAGCTCGAAAGCGCCGTGATAGGGGCCGGTGGGCTCGTAGACCACGCGGACGGGTGATGTCTGCTCAAGCCAGCGGCGCAGCTTGCGAAAGCCGGCCTGAGAATTGTCGAATGCCCGGCAGGCCCCATCGCTCAGGCGAAAGGCGTCCAGCTGGTCTTTGGAAATGTCGATGCCAATGCTATCATCTGTCATCTTCGCGGTGTCCTATGCTTGTCGTAGAGGGCTTTGATGCCGCTCTGTATCCGTTCAGGCCTCATTGCGAAGACGGTGGCCGATCACACTCTAAAACGGTCCTTCACGACCAAGCCCATCGCGATCCGGCCACCGCCACTGCACGCCATGAATGGCGTGACGTGCAGTGGCTCTTCCTTCGCAGAAAAAGCCAGAACAGTCATAAGACAAGCACTTCCCGAAAAAGCCTGTCCCGGACCCCGATCCGGGATGGGAACCGGTTTTCGGATAAGACGTGCGGCAAAACAATAGGACAGAGTGCGGTTTTGATTCTATCAAAACGTGAAGCGCTTGTCTGCCCCCCTGTCCCGGGGCAGGACCTGGTCTGGCGTCCGCCTCATTGGCCAATCTCCAGGGTGTGGTCCATGGCCGGTGCGTCAATGGTATAGTCGCGGCCATCCTGATACCGCACCCGCAGGGAGGCAATGCCGGAAGCCTTGCCAAGGCCGAAGATGAGAGTCTGGCCCTGGTCGGAGCCCAGCCCCTGGCTGTGGATGACCTGTTTGGTGAGCGTGCGGCCATCGTTCAGCTTCACCTGCACGATGGCATTGATGG
>JALWPC010000203.1 GCA_026995265.1 Paracoccaceae bacterium | reverse complement strand
GGCTGTCGGTGGATGAAGCCGTGAAGGCGGCCAATGAGGCGGCGGCGCTGGGCATTCCCTGCATCGCGCTGTTTCCCTATACCGACGCGAAGGACAAGAACCCCGAGTGCATCGAGGCCTTCAACCCCGACAACCTCGTGAACCGCGCCACGCGGGCGATCAAGGCGGCGGTGCCCAATATCGGCATTCTGCTGGATGTGGCGCTGGACCCTTACAATTCCGACGGCCATGACGGCCTGGTGCGCGACGGGGTGATCGTGAATGACGAAACCCTGATGGCGCTGGAAAAGCAGGCCCTGGTGCAAGCCGAAAGCGGGGCGGATATTCTCGGGCCCTCGGACATGATGGACGGGCGCATCGGCATTATCCGGCAGGCGCTGGAAAGCCACGACTTCCCCGATGTGGCGATCATGGCCTATTCGGCCAAGTTTGCCAGCGCGTTTTACGGCCCGTTTAGGGATGCCGTGGGGGCGGCGGGCGCCCTGAAGGGCGACAAGAAAACCTATCAGATAGATGCGCGCAATTCCGATGAGGCCGTGCGGGAGGTGGCCCGCGATATTGCCGAGGGGGCCGATATGGTGATGGTCAAACCCGGGATGCCCTATCTTGATATTTGCCAGCGGGTAAAGGCGGAATTCAGGGTGCCGACCTTCGCCTATCAGGTGTCCGGCGAATACGCGATGATCGCGGCGGCAGGGGGCAACGGCTGGATTGACGAGGAAAAAGCCATGCTCGAATCGCTGATGGCGTTCAGGCGGGCGGGGTGCGACGGGGTGCTGACCTATTTCGCGCCCCGCGTGGCGGCCCTGTTGGCGGAGTAACGCCTATACCGCCCCGCCCCCTAGCGCGGCAGGGTATGCCATGCTAGAAATGCCCCAACTGGCATCAGACCAGATTTAGGCAGTATTCAGCAGGAGATAGCCCATGAAAACCCTCACCCGACGCAGCTTCATCGCCACCGCCACCGCCAGCGCCTCCACCCTGGCGGCCTGCGCCGGAGACGGGCGCATTACCGGCTCGGCCGAGCAGATCGACACCCACGTGGCCGTGGCGCTGGAAGAAATGTATACCACCTTCCCGGGCTCGCGGGAATTTGCGCAAAAGGCGGCGGGGATGCTGGTTATTCCCAATGTCACCAAAGCCGGTCTGTTTCTGGCCGGGTCTTATGGCGAGGGCGCGCTGGTGATCGGCGGGGCGACGGTGGATTATTACTCGTTTGCCTCCGCTTCCTTCGGCCTGCAACTCGGGGTGCAGCAAGCCCGCCAGGTGCTGTTTTTCATGACCACCGACGTATTGAGGGATTTTCGCACCAGCGACGGGTTCGAGCTCGGCGTGGACGCGGAATTTGCCTTGCAGGAAGACGGTGGCAGCATCGGGCTGACCTCAACCACCTCCAACAAGCCCATTCTTGGCATCGTATTTGGCCAGCGCGGATTCCTCGCAGGGGCCAGCCTTGAGGGGGCGAAATATTCGCGGCTTATTCGGTAGGCACCGGTTGCGCTTGCGCAACCCGCGTTGACGAGGTGGCCCGCAGGGTCGCCGAGGAAGCGCGCACACGGAGTGGACCAGGAAGAAAACCGGCTATACTTTTATAGAAATAAACCGGCAAGTGTGCCGAGTAAGTCCCTGTTATATCAGGTATAAAACAACTCTCAACAAAACTATAAACCTAGGTTAGTAGTTTTGTTGCACTAAATGATTGAATAACAATTTCATTATTCTCTTTCGTTAACATCTCCGAGAAAAAGTCAAATATTCTCTTGGTTTTTCAAGCGCATAACGCTTCACACGCCAAACTGCATCAGGGCTGGTGGAATCCCATTCGACCAGAACAAAGCCAAGGCCCCGTTTGGCCATAAACCCCGTTTCCAGCGCCACTAACCCCGCATTCAGGGTGGCGAAATCTGGGTGGCCTTCAGGGGTGGTGCCAAACCATGCCAGCTCCCAACCCTTCGATCCGGGCCGCAAGCTGGAAAAAGCGGCGAGCTTCCCGCCCGCAAGAATGTAAAACGCGGCTTCGGGCCTAAAATCCTCCCCCATAAATACTGCGTCCCATCCATAGGCCGCAGGCGGGTTGTCACGATGGGTGGCGGCGTAATGCTGTTTGTGGGCGGTGAGCCATTGGGGCGCAAGGTCGGGGCGACTGGCCAGCGTGCCGTGCTCGCACTCAGGGAGGCAGGCGGCAAAGGCGCCTTGCCACAGGCCCTCAAGCGTGCGGCGAACAAGGGTAAACCCGCGCGCTGCAAGTAGCTTGGCGGCCTTCAAATCCACCGCGTCAATCGTGCAAACAAACCCGCGATCCGGATGGGCAGCGAGCACCGCGTCCAGCGCGGTTTCCGTTATGCCGTCCGGTTCCAACCGGAGCAAGTCGGGGTGGGGCGGGTTTTCAAATGCCCGCATCTAGCCCCTATCCAGCACCCTTAGCCGCCGGATGAGCGCGCTGGTGTCCCAGCGGTTGCCACCCATGTTCTGCACGTCCTTGTAATACTGATCAATCTGCGCCGTAGCGGGCAGGCTGGCGCCGTTATTCTCGGCCTCGGCGAGCACAATGCCAAGGTCCTTGCGCATCCAGTCCACGGCAAAGCCGAAGTCGAATTCATCGGCGAGCATGGTTTTGTAGCGGTTTTCCATCTGCCAACTGCCCGCCGCGCCTTTGGAGATCACATCCACCACCGCCTCGCCGTCCAGCCCCGCCTTCTGGGCAAAATGCAACCCCTCGGAAAGCCCCTGCAGCAGCCCCGCAATGCAAATCTGGTTGACCATCTTGGTGAGCTGCCCTGCCCCGCTCGCCCCCATCAGGCGGCAGGATTTGGCGAAAGCGGCAATCACCGGCTCGGCCTGTGCATAGGGCGCAGCCTCGCCGCCACACATCACGGTGAGCACGCCGTTTTCGGCCCCCGCCTGCCCGCCGGATACTGGGCCGTCGACAAAGGCGATGCCCTTTGCTGCGGCTTCGGCAAATAACTCACGGGTCACATTCGCCGACGCGGTGGTGTGGTCCACAAACACCGTGCCAGCATCCATTCCTGCCAGCGCGCCGTCAGCCCCCTGCACCACCGCGCGCAGGTCATCATCATTGCCAACGCAAGCCAGCACCATCTCGCAGCCCTCTGCCGCCTCGCGGGGCGTTGCCGCCATGGTGCCGCCATGCGCGTCCACCCAGGCCTTCGCCTTTGCCGTGGTGCGGTTATACACGCACACCTCATGCCCCGCCGCCGCCAGATGCCCCGCCATCGGGTAGCCCATCACGCCCAGGCCCAAAAACGCCAGTTTCGCCATTCTTTCCTCCTGCTCTGTTGCCCCCAAGTCAATGCCCTGCTATCAGCGGTTGGTCAAGACAGGATCGGAGTCTCTCCCCATGACCAAGGCCTTTCGCTGGATATTCGGCGGCTTCGTGGCGCTCTTGTTGCTGGCGCTGCTGGCAGGCGGCATTGTGTGGTATCTGGCGGCGCGCTCGCTGCCCGATTATAACGCCAGCTACACCGTGCCCGCCGTCAGCGCCCCGGTGGAGATCGTGCGGGACAGCCACGCCGTGCCCCATATCTTTGGCGAGTCCGATGCCGACGTGCTGTTTGGCCTCGGCTTTGCCCATGCTCAAGACCGCCTCTGGCAAATGGAGCTGATGCGCCGCACTGCGCAGGGGCGGCTTGCGGAGCTGTTCGGCCCCGAGGCACTGGCAAGCGACAAGCTCCTGCGGGCGCTGGACATTTACGCCATTTCCCAGCGCGCCGTGGCGGCGCAAACGCCGGAAACGCTGGCCCTGCTCAATGCCTATGCGGCGGGGGTAAACGCCTGGATCAACGTGGTGCGCCAGCAGGCTTTGGGCCGGGGCGCGCCGGAATTCTTCCTGTTTAACAACGCCATAGCCCCGTGGAGCCCCGCCGACAGCATCGCCCTGGCCAAGCTCATGGCCCTGCAAACCTCGGACAAGGCCCGCCTGGAGGTGCTGCGCGCCAAGCTCTCCTTCAAGCTCCCGCCCGAGCGGATCGCCGACATCCTGCCGGACCCTGTCCCCGCCCCCTCCACCGATGTGCCGGAGTTCTCCGCCCTGTTCCCCGAGGCCCGCCTGCAGGTGGCCAGCGCCGAGGGCTTCACCCCCGTGCCGCCCATCGGCCTCGCGGGCGCCTCCAACGCCTTCGCCGCCGCCCCTAGCCGCTCCGCCAGCGGGGGCACCCTGCTGGCCAGCGACCCGCATCTTGGCCTCTCCACCCCCGGCATCTGGATGCTGGCGCGGCTGGAACTGCAAAGCGGCGGGGTGATCGGCGCGACCATCCCGGGCATTCCGGCGGTGCTGATCGGGCGCAATGAAAACCTCGCCTGGGGGCTGACGAGCAGCTATCTGGATGATCAGGACCTTTATCTGGAGCGCCTCAACCCCCAGAACCCCGGCCAATACCTCACCGAAGACGGGGCGATGGATTTTGTCACCAAACCCGCCATCATTCCGGTGAAGGGCCAGGACCCGGTGAGCTTCACGCGCCGCTGGGCCTCGGGGCGCCCGGTGCTGCCCGCAGGGGCGTTTGGCACCAAAGCGATCACCCCCAAGGGCCACCTGTTCTCGCTGGCCTGGACAGGGCTGGCCGAGGATGACCGCTCGCTGCAGGCGGCGATAGAGCTGATGCGGGCGCAATCGGTGGCGGCGGGCCGCGTGGCGCTGGCCAATATGGCCGCCCCGTCCAGCAACGTGATGTTGGCCGACGCCGCCCATATCGCCATGGTCACCACCGGTCGGGTGCCCCTGCGCGATGCGGGCAACGAAACCCTCGGGCGCATTCCGGCGCAGGGCTGGCTGGCGGTGAACGCCTGGCAGGGGTTTTTGCCCTACAGCGAGAACCCCTTTGTGGAGGACCCGGAAAGCGGCGTGCTGGTCAACACCAACAACGCCCTGCCCACCGGGGCCTTTCCGAAGCATTTCAGCTTCGACTGGGGCGACACCCAGCGCATCCGGCGGGCCACGGCACTGCTCAACGACCGCCAGTTCCACACCCAGAGCAGCTTTGTCGCCATCCAGACCGACACGGTGTCCATGTCCGCCCGCACCCTGCTGCCCCTGATGGGGCAAAACCTGTGGCTGGCCGATGAGGGCGCCCCCCCGGGCACCCACAAGGCGCGGCGGGCCGAGGCGCTCGACCTGCTCAGCCAGTGGAACGGCGACATGACCCAGCACGACCCGGAGCCGCTGATCTATGCCGCCTGGGTGCGGGCGCTGCAAAAACGGTTGATCGCCGATGAGCTCGGCCCGTTGGCCACCGATTTCACCCGGGTGAACCCGCAGTTCATCGAACGGGTGTTTGCCGATACCAGCGGCGCCTCGGTCTGGTGCGACATCGGCACCACCCTCGAGCGGGAAACCTGCCAGCAAATAGCGTCGGTGGCGCTGGATGACGCCCTGAAAGAGCTGGTGGCCCGCTATGGCCGCGATATAAACCGCTGGCGCTGGGGGGCGGCGCATCTGGCGTTTCAGGAGAACAAAACCCTGGGGCGGGTGCCACTGGTGAGCTGGTTTGCCAATATCTATCAGGAAACCCCGGGCGGGGATAACACGCTTTTGCGCGGGCAAACCATCGGCACAGGGGCCGCACCCTATACCAATATTCACGCCGCCGGCTTCCGCATGGTGGTGGATTTCGACACCCCCGAAAACGCGGTCTATATCGCCGCCACCGGCGAAAGCGGCCATCTGCTATCACGGTATTATGACGATCTGGCGGTGATCTGGCGGCGCTCGGAATACATCCCCATGACGCTGGACCCCGCCATTGCCCGCGGGGCGGCGGCAGGGGTGACGTGGCTGCGCCCATAGGGCCACAAACGCCACGGGTGCCGCGCGGCGCGGGCCGAGCCTTGCCTCAAGCGCAAAGGTTGACGCGCCGCCCCGCCGAGCCACAGGCGAGGCGCGGTTCCGGTGCTTTAGCACCGGAATGCATCAGGCGGCACCGCATGAGCCCAACCACAAACCGCTGCCCCTCCGACACAGGCTACTTACCTGCCCAGACCTTGGTACTACTTTATACATGCCCCTGTAGACATGTCTTATATGACATGTCTACAGGGGCATGTATAAAGCAGGCTTCGGCCCTCACACCGCACCCGTGGCCCTCGGGCGCAGCGCAAAGCCCTTGAGAAACGCCCGCCGACCCGCTACCAAGCCCCCATCATCCCTGACCAAAGGCCACACCATGATTCCCCGCTATTCCCGCCCTGAAATGGTTTCCATCTGGTCCGCCGCGACCAAATTCCGCATCTGGTTCGAGATCGAGGCCCATGCCTCCGACGCCCAGGCCCGGCTCGGGGTCATCCCGCAGGCCAATGCCGATGCGCTCTGGAAGGCCAAAGACGTGGAATTCGACGTCGCCAGAATCGACGAAATCGAGGCCGTCACCAAGCATGACGTCATCGCCTTCCTCACCCATCTGGCCGAAATCGTCGGCCATGAAGAGGCCCG
>JALWPC010000202.1 GCA_026995265.1 Paracoccaceae bacterium | reverse complement strand
GGCATGATGCTGGCCCGCTGGCTGCACACCCCCGCCCGCCTGCGCGCATTTAACTGGAGCATGGCGGCGATTATTCTGGCAGGCGTGGCCGTGGTGGTTTTGGGCGATTTGTGACCTCCACAAAAAACGCGCCAGAGCTTGGCTCCGGCGCGGGATCAATTCAGGTGCTGGCTTCAAACCTAATCCTTGCGGAAGAATTTCTTCTCGCGCGGCTTGCCATCCCAGCCGGGCTTGCCTTTGGGCGCGCCACGGTCATCACCGCCACCATAAGGCTTGCCGCCGCCGTCACGATCGCCGCCGTAAGGCTTGCCGCCACCTTTGTAGCCGCCACGGTCTCCACCGCCCTTATAGCCGCCACGGTCGCCACCGCGGTCACCACCCTTGTAGCCGCCACGATCCCCGCCGCCTTTATAGCCGCCTTCACGGACTTCCCATTTCTTGATCAGCAATGCGTTAAAGCTGTCGCGGTGGATGGTGCCCTCGTTACACCATACCGTCGAGACCATATCGCCCTCGACACTTTCAACCGCCATGCGGGGCGAGCCCGCTGTGAGGGCGACAATGTCACCCGTCTTAAAATCCGCCATTTTCTCTCTCCAAATCAACGCCGCAACAGTAGCAGACGCCCTACATAACGCCTTTGCGCGGAGTTACAATAGCAAAGCGGCTAATAACTGCGTTCGACCAGTGTTTTGGAAAGGCGGTCATAGGGCATGGCCCCGTTCCACCAGATCATCGGGGCAACCCACCACAGAATATAAATAAAGGTTGCCCCCCCGAGAAAGCCCAGCACCAGCGGGATATTCTCGCCCTTTTGCAACAGCGGCACTACTTGTTCCAGCGAATAGCGCGGGGCAAAAACGCCGACGAAAAACAGCACAATGGCAGGCGCAAATTTGAGCACCTCGCGCTGTGCCACCTGCGCCAGGCCCGGGTGGTCGCCATCCAGTTTGATCACGTGGATGCGCGTTACTGTTTTGCCAAATGTTTGCCCGTGAAAAAGATAGGTGATCAAAATAAGCAGGACCAACACCAGCACCGGCTGCAAATAAGCCACGGGGAACACGGGGGAAACCTGCTGGCCCGCGCGGTCCAGCGCCACAGAGATGGTGGTGGCATCTTCGGCAATGCCGCCCTGGGCATTGGTATGGCTGCTGACCAAAAGAGTAGATCCGGCAAAAAAGCCGTTTTGGTAGGCGTTGCAGAGGCTGCCATTCGCGGCCTCGACCCCCTGGTCGCCAAAATAGCTTTTGGACTCGGGTGCAAGCGGCACCGTCCGGCAGCTCACAGATTGATAAATCCCGCCGCTGAGCCGCACGGAATCACCGTTGGCAAAAGGAACAATTGCATAGAAGGCAATCTGGCTTAGCAGAATAATATCTATTATCGCCGCAATCAAGCGGCGCACAAAATGCCTCGGTTCCACTGCCCTGCCTCCTCTGAGCCGTTAATGGCTTCTGTCGGGAGGTATTCTGTCAGGCTTTGGCGATTCCGGCAAGTGCGGATTTTATACGCTACAACTCAACCTTCAGATGCTCCGCCACCGAGAA
>JALWPC010000201.1 GCA_026995265.1 Paracoccaceae bacterium | reverse complement strand
GCCATGTTTGAGTGGGCACACAACATCAAACAAGTTACTGTTGACTTCCTGAGAGCTATGATGATTCCTGGTTTCACCTATCCGGCAACATGAGCCACAATGTTTGTATTGATCACTTATGATGTTTCAATGACAGATAAAGAAGGGCCAAAAAGATTAAGACGAGTGGCTAAGATATGTCAAAATTTTGGGCAACGTGTCCAATATTCTGTCTTTGAATGTATTTTAGAACATGGTCAATGGGAGATATTAAAACAAAAACTTTTAAACACAATTAATTTGGAAAAAGATAGCTTACGTTTCTATTATTTGGGCAAAAACTGGTGTCGTAGGGTTGAACATGTGGGGGTAGAGCGTGGTTTTGATCAAGAAGGACCATTGATAATTTAGTAGTCCAATAGATGCGAACTATTATGTTGTACAGGATATCTTTTAGATAATAGCTTGATATTTAAATAAAAAGTTGTTAAATTTGTTGGTTGGGTTCGCATAAGGCCTAACTTGTTAATATGATTAAGAAATTTATTTTCTGAGGTTAATTTTTGAAATATTCTTTGAAATCTTTAATTGATTATTTATAATTCGCTTTTATATCTTCATGTTGAATTAAAATATCACATAGTTATATTGTAACAGTCGCCCCCCGCATGGGGGCGTGGATTGAAACTGCCCACAGGCTCTCATAGCTTGTGGCGTTGTTGTCGCCCCCCGCATGGGGGCGTGGATTGAAACGCTACTGTTATGCTGGTATCCCCAGCGGCAATCGCCCGTCGCCCCCCGCATGGGGGCGTGGATTGAAACTCGTGATGCCCGCCCATCAATAACCCCTGAGCTCCGGTCGCCCCCCGCATGGGGGCGTGGATTGAAACACTGACGGGCTTGGAAGCCCTGTTCAGAGGGTAATAAGTCGCCCCCCGCATGGGGGCGTGGATTGAAACTTGGGGTAATACCGCTTAAGGACTGTGCGGAGCACAGGTCGCCCCCCGCATGGGGGCGTGGATTGAAACGGGGATTCTGTCAAGAAAGGAAGGAGCGCACTAACGCGTCGCCCCCCGCATGGGGGCGTGGATTGAAACATTAACCTCACCGTCTTTATGGGTGCATAAACTTATCCAAACCGGCCACCTAATATTATCCAAGCCGGCCGGTGATTCTTATCAAACAAGGCCAGTGTTTCTTATCAAAAGGAGGCCACCTCTTTTGTGAAATTGAGATATCCTTGTCTTTTTAAAAAAGACAAGGAGGTAATACCAATGGCACAAAGGAGGATACATATGAGGAAAGTAAAACAAGTTTTGAGGTTAAGTCTTAAGGAAGGTTTGTCTCACAGGGCCATATCAAAGTCTCTGAGGGTAGGTCGTCAGACGGTGTCAGAATATCTTCAGAGGGCGAAGGTGGCAGGTTTGAGCAGTTGGGAAGACATTAAGGGTCTTTCAGAGTTAGAGCTTGAGGAGAGGCTTTTTCCAAAGACAGGAGTTGGGGGTTTTTCAAAGAGGAGGGTTCCTTCATGGCAGGATATTTATAATGAGTTGAAGCTTTACAGTAATGCT
>JALWPC010000200.1 GCA_026995265.1 Paracoccaceae bacterium | reverse complement strand
TGCCGCCGCCGTATGCGTTGACAAAGATTCGGTTGGAATCTCTCGGGTCTACCTGAATATCAATCGGGAAACCGACGCGTACGCCCGGCGCGCCCCAGTCGCTTTCGCTCATCTGTTCCCACGTCTTCCCGCCATCGAGGCTGCGATAAAACCCATCCACGCCGCCGGCGTAGGCAATATTGGGATTTTCGGGGAAAAACTCCACCGATTGGATGTTGCTGTCTTTGACCACCTGCGTCCAAGTCTTGCCGCCGTCGGTGGTCAGATAAACGCCTGCATTTTCGTAATATTGATTGTTTCCTGTGCCTGCCAACAGCGTATCGGGGTCCTTGGGATGCACGTACAACGAACTGACGTAGAGATTATCAAGTCCGTTATTGACTTGTGTCCATGTCTTGCCGCCATCCACAGATTTAATGACCCCTACGCCGCCGGGTTTACCCGCTTTCGGGTCGGAATTTGCCGCCTCGCGGTCGAAAATGCCGGTAGAAACATAAATCACATTCGTGTCGGTCGGGTCTATCCAGACATAGCGCGCCAGATTGTCGCCGCGCCAGATGACTTGCCAGGTCTTGCCGCCGTTGGTGGTTTTGTACACCACGCCTTTCACCAAATCGAACTCGCGCCCTATGCGCTCCTCGCCCGCCCATGTCCAACTGGCGATTTCTGCTGCGGCATAAACCACATTGGAATTGCCCGGCTCTACTGTAAAGCCGCGGAAAGTGATGCCATTGCTCTCGACGACGCCAGAATCCATCTCCGTCCACGTCTTGCCGCCATCGGTAGATTTATAGATGCCGCGCAGGTTATCCGTGCCTGCCCAGAGAATATCCGGGTTGTTGGGGTCAACCGTCAGCGAGAAAATGGGAATACCATCTCCCGATTCTCCTATCCGAGTGGTAATCCCTTGATTGGAGGGAAACCACGTCTTGCCCCCATCGGTGGATTTGAATACGCCCGCCCACGCGTCGGTTACATACATGACATCAGGATTGCGCGGGTCCATGCGGACATCGTACCCCAACCCTCCCAGAGGACCGCCGGTACGTACCCAACTCAGGGAATCCGCTGAAGGGGGAGGCCCTGCTGTGGGAGAAGGCTGCGGCGGCGTGGATTCTCCGCCTTCGTCCGGCGGCGCTTCGGTCGGGTTTTCCTCGGGCGGCGCTTCGCCCTCGCCAGCGACCTGAACGGTCACCTGACGTTCTTCCACGCCCGTTTCGGTGACGATCTGCATGAAATACGGCGTTTCGCCTTCCGGACAGACTTCTTTATCGCCGACATCGGGCAGGGATTCGCCGTCCATGATGACCTCAACATGTGGACCGCTAATTTCCCAGTGCAGCGTGGCACATTCGCCCGGGGCAACTTGCGGCGGAACCGCCTCGAAGACGATTTGGAGTTCTCCGTTTCCCTCGGCGGGCGACGGCGCGCCTTCGCCTACGGGATTTTCCACCGGAGGCGTCGCGGCGGACTTGCCGCACGAGGCGAGCAGCAAGGTCAGCACAATCAGCAGCATTAAAAATTTCTTCATCATTGGCTCCTTTTTTTGAGT
>JALWPC010000199.1 GCA_026995265.1 Paracoccaceae bacterium | reverse complement strand
GAATGTCCTACTGTGCCGTCTGGTTATGGTAAGGCAACAAAGTATTTTGTTTATAACCTAAAACAGCTTGGCTATGATATAGTTTCCCTATGCTACAGCATTATAGGTAGAGCAGAGCTTTCAGATGGAACCGTTGTATCCTCTGCACCATCAACACCTATGGAAATCATACAGAAGTTCAAACCAGATGTCATAATAATGTTTGGGGCACCTTGGATAGTGCCTCTTGCTAACTTCCTACCGATGATACCGTCTGCATTATCTGTTGATAGGCATGTAAAGTTCATAGGATACTTTATACATGAATTCATAGACGCACCAGAAAATATAAAGAAGCTTTTTAGGCTTGTCCATCTATTAACAGTAACAAACCCAAGGGAGGCAAAGTATGTAGGTGTTGATAGATACCATGTTGTGCCTCATGGTGTTAATACAGATTTATGGAAGCCTGGAGTTAAGCCGTTAAACGATTTCAAGAGAATAGCTAACGTTGATTATGTAATATCTATGGTAGCTAAAAACCATCCGAGAAAGAGGTTTGATGTATTCTTTGAAGCTACGGCGTTAGCTGCAAAGAGGCTCAAAAAGAAGATAGGCATTTTGCCCTACACTTCGCAAAATGGCTTCTGGAACCTAACGGCTATATATGAATCAGTATCAAAATACTATAATGTGAATATACCGATTTTCAGGCTAACAGAATATGAGGCTATATTTGGATTGCCAGAGCCTACACAGGTTCAGTTCCTATCTGGAATTAACATACATATGTTGCCTACACTTGGCGAGGCATGGTCTCTCCCAATAAGCGAGACATTAGCACTTGGCAAGCCTAACATAACAACAGAAACCCCTGTTCTTAAAGACATATACAAGAACTACATACGCTACGTAAAGCCATCTGGGCATAGCATAGCAAACTTTGAAGGCACCATACATTTCCAAGTAGATGCAAACAAATTCGCCGATGCAATAGTCAGCGTAGTTGAACATTACGACGAATACGCAGAGAAGGCATTAAAGGGATATGAATATGTTAAGAAGGAATATACATGGGAAAGGGCTGCAAAGGAGATGTCTAACGCAATAGATAAGTCAATGAAATATGACTACCTAATATCTTCAGACATATCAAATATAATGCCAGCAAACAACCCATTCCTACAGCCAAGAATTATAAGGTAAAAACATTTTTAACTCTATTTTTTTAAAATATATTAGGGGTAAAATTGCAGTTATACGTATACACAAGCAGTAGCACACCGATAAGACCGCTATACTATGGATACTATTCAGGCTTTTATACTGTGTTCTATGAAAACCAGAGCATATACTACATGAACGGTTCAAGCCCAGAGGTTATAATACCTGGTAACTATAGTGCTGTAGGTGCCGTTTACGACATCTACAAAGACCTCATTATAGCCACAAATAGCGGCATTTTTGTGCTTGACTTGCTTAATGGTAGCTATACATCAACATATATACCATCGCTTATTGATATAGCCCTCTATATACCAATTACTGGTGTATCATCTCCCATAGTTTTATTATTGGATGCCAATGGCAATCTTTACTCTGGAATATATCCATATACATCTTTTTATGTAATATATTCTATGGATAATGCATTCAAAATAATTCCATATAAAGATGATATTATATTAGCAAAGAACTATAACAATTTGTTCTATTTATTTTCACTAAAAAATAATAAATATATATTTGAGGCATCTGGTTACGGTCTTGTATATGCATTTGGTAGTGATGTTTATATTGTTTTGCAGCGGGGCTATAATGTTGAGTATTACGTAAACTATAATCTGACGACATCTTTAGAACTATATAGTTTTCAATGTTCATTAACATCTATCATATCACTACCTTATAATACATTTGCATATTTCTATCCATATTTATATCTATTTTCGCCAGAATTTACTGGAATAGTC
The DNA here is from genome assembly GCA_026995265.1 of Paracoccaceae bacterium. GTDB lineage: Bacteria > Pseudomonadota > Alphaproteobacteria > Rhodobacterales > Rhodobacteraceae > UBA3077. The sequence continues at coordinate 4,527 of JALWPC010000199.1, read as the reverse complement.
TATGGTGCTGAAATAACATACATTGGTGCAGTAGCACCAAGTTATATATTGATAACATATTATGAAAATGGTAGCTATTATCTAGCTGGTCTTGAGTATGATATACAAAACGGTTTTGATGTATATACGTCATTTGTTAATGTAATAGCTGGTAATGATATATACATATATGCAAGCACCACATACAATTATGCAGGATTTTTAGATGTATCTGGGATAATGAATGGTGGTGGTATAGTAGGAGATTACATAGGTTATTCTCCAGTATCATCTGGTTATGCTTCTATAAAATATGCTGTGAACAGTACATTAGTAGGTTCTTTGGTAATTGCTGGATTTTCACTATGAAAAGCAACTAATATTTAAATGCTTTTTTTACAAAATATTAAATGGTGTGGCAGATATGTTATACATAAAAAACAATAAAAAATATATGCAATTGAACAAACACTATGGTTATAACATGTTGCGATATGGAGGTGGAATTAATGGTTATGGCTTATAGATTTACGCTACCAAGTGGGTTTGAGAACGACTACTTTAACTATTTTGGCTACGCTTCAACTCAATATGGTATTCAGTACGGTTTAATAGGTGTATGGGTTAATAATAGTAATTTATTAGGCGTTATGACATTTAACTACATACCATCAACGTTTACTTACAACGGCACTACATATTACACTTACGTTGTAGAGAAAAACACATATACATCTGTCATAGTACCAGGTAAAAAACCTATATTTGTACGTGGTAATATATTATATACCTATGGGAGTTACACTAATGGATATTATGTATATGGGTATGATGTTAGGTCTGGTAAAACAACAGGTTCTATATTGCTATCGCAATCAAGTAACATAATAGCATCTAACCCATGCTGGTATCTTGATGAGGCATCTAGAACCATGTTTGCAGCTAACCAAGTAGGTAGTAGCTTCTATCTATATTGGTCTAGTTTTAAGACACCATTTATTGATACATTTTATAGTTTCTCATCAGTTATGTTAGTAAGTAGTGGTTACTGCGAACCAGCAGAATTTCTGCGTATTAATAATGCGAGTATGCTAGTAAGTGTTGGAGGTAGTAATATAGCAATTGTTGATATTAATAATCCTACGAGTTTTAATATTAAAACTTTACCTACAATTCCAGCTGTATTGGGTATACATAATGGTTCAATATATTTGGCTAATGGAAATACAATATATTTCTTAGATTATAATTTAGATGTAACAGGTTCATATATAATAACTGGATGGTATGTCGCACCATGTTGCATAGGATATATATCTAGCTATTTGGTAGTAATGGGTGCTATGTCTCCAGCATATAATCCAATAAAATTATATGCTATATATAGCTTAGAAAATGGTTCTATGATAAGCTTTACATACTATGGAATACATGCCTATGATTTCAAGCATGGCGTATATTATGATTTCATTAGTGGTAAATATATAACAGCAATAGTACCAGAAAATCCATTAAATATAGACATATATACAAGCCAAATGACAAAAGATAACTTATATATAATGGCTAGTATATCAATAGCTGGTTTGGCACCAGCATCAAACTATTTAGTCAGATTCTACTATTCAACAATACCGTATGAGATAGGGGTTACATCAACTGGGTTACCATATATGATAGAACCTCTATACAATTATATAGGTTCATCCTATACAAATTCAAGTGGTATAGCGTCTATCTTGTTTGCTATCAGCAATATTAAAGGTATACAGGAATATAATTATTTTGTGGAAGTAGCACCAGAGGTGTTGTATAATGGTTAGCTATAATACTGTATTAGTGGATGGTACTGCATCATATATAGTTCCATTAGGATATGTATATGCAAGTACAACAGCAGGATATATGTCTGGTCTTGCATTTATAGACTACTACGGGTCAAATGGCGGTCTTAACCTATACGGAGAAAATGGTTCAATATATACGCTACTTACAGCCTCTATAATGTTGCCAAATAATGCAGTCTATGATATATACAATAACTATTTATTAATATTTGGCTCACCATATATAGGTTCTGTTATGATATATAATTTAATTAACGGTTCATACTATTTTGTTGGTCTATCAGAAAACCAAATAATAGGTGGTGTATTATATTCTCAATACCCAGTATATTATAGCGGTAATGTAACGGGATACACAACATACTTATATGATTCAATAGGTAGCTATTTCTATGTTACTAACGGAAATTACAGCTCATCTTGGAGTATCGGAAATCCAATATATGCTAGCGAAAATCTGGTTAGTGTTGTACCGTTATATAATGGTGGTTATTGCAATAACATACTAAATGAAGTAATATATACAGGAGGTTTATATAATGAAAATGGCTCAATCTATCAGTTTATCTATGGATATGTGTTCTATGGCACTAACAGTAGCATTATATCATACAGTATACAAGTACCTAATGATATATATTACGGCATAGGTGCTATGGGTAGTGTTGTAGCGTTTCACATGTACAATACACAGAACCCATATAACATATTGCTGTACATAGGTTCTGCTCAATATAATTATTTGTGCAATATTAATTACTATAATAGCGTCATTGTAACAACTATGGAATATATACCTACATATTCATCCTTATTAATGTACGGCAATTATATATTTATTGGCTTGGGGTCTCCTAATGGTCTTTCATACCTATATGTGTATGATTACATATCTGGTTCTACGTATCAGTTAGGCTATTATGAATTACCCTATATATATGTGGGTGTAGCTGCACAGAATGCAATATATTATTCTGTTAATAGCGGTAATGGTACTGGTGCATCACTAATACAGCTATTGTTAGATTATCCAGTACAAGTAAATTTAAACACAAATATTGATAGTGTTATAGCTGGTTCTACAATAACGGTATATGCTTCTGTAACATATAATGATGGCACACCAGCATCAAACATAGCAGTTAATTATTATGTATTTGCTGGTATAGGTGCTGGTAATCAAGAAACAGGTTTACCAGTAGGTACTGCAATAACTAATCAAAATGGTATAGCATCGCTAACATTCGTTATGCCAACATTAACTGGTTATAATAACGCATCTGTATATATTATGGTTGAAATACCATATTCATACTGATGAGACATGGTTACGCTGAGTTCGGTTTCAATAAAAAATATTGGCATTAACCTATTACCTACAATATTTAATGAACATAGTACTTACTATGCCCAATATCTAGTGGCTACGACCCCAGCTACTAAACGCATAGTTAAGCTAGCCACACCTACCATATTCAGTAACCCTACTGTGTTTAAATCAAAGTATTTATTGGCTACGACCCCAGCTACTAAACGCATAGTTAAGCTAGCCACACCTACCATATTCAGTAACCCTACTGTGTTTAAATCAAAGTATTTATTGGCTACGACCCCAGCTACTAAACGCATAGTTAAGCTAGCCACAAAACCAATAATCAAAGGTCCATCATCTAAATTTATAAGAGAGCCATTATCATTTATAAAAGTATTTCCATCAGGTCCAAAACTAGTAATATTTAATACGTCAAACTATGTAAATAGGCATGTACTATCTTTTATTCCATCTGCTATACCTAATAATGAGTTATTACAGCTATCAGTAGTTAATTTTATGCTATCTACGATGAAAGCACTATATGGTATAGCACCTGCATCAAGAAAAACAACTACTCCTATACGTCGTGCAGCAAGGGTTACGCAATCGAAGGTACTTATACCAAAACCAATTCAACGCACTAAAAAAGAATCTACAGAAATAAAACAACCTAAGGTTACTGAGAAGAGTAAAACAGTTTCAGAAAAGAGCAAAGAAGGTAAAACGAAAAGGATATATCCAAAACCTAAACGTAGTAGTTAGGATATTACATTAGCTCATGCTACATAATTATATAAGTTTGCTAAACAAACTATAGACCTTTTTATATTCATATTTCTTTGCCTGCTCCCTAACTTGGTTGCTTAGTTTTCTCCATTCATCTTTAGTTAGTGTTAGTGCATACATTATTTTTTTATACATGTCTTCGGGGTAGTATATGTGGTGTTTTATTACAAGGTATGGATACTGTTCATACCATTCTCCTTTTGTTTCAATCACAAGCTCATTCTTTGGGTAGTATTCACTTATTGGTGGGAAATATGATGTTATAACAGGCGTGCCTACTGCCATATTTTCAAGTATTTCAAGCTCAAATCCCCCTCCATCGCTCAGGTTAAGGAAGTACAGGTTGCTTGAGAACTGGTTTATTACTTGCTCTTCGCTTGTCTTAAATGAGTTTTCAACTTTGAACGGGAGTAGCTGGCTTAGTGCTTTATGTCTTGGTTCAAGGTCATTTGGATACATGTCATCACGCACATATATTTCTACTGGTAATTTTTCATCTATTGCCTTCTTTACAGCCTTTATGCCGTAGGGAGGGAACTTCCGTTTGAGGTAATATGAGCGGTATATGATTTTTTTATCTCTTTCATCAAACCCTTTTAT
>JALWPC010000198.1 GCA_026995265.1 Paracoccaceae bacterium | reverse complement strand
GTGGGGGAAGTTTCGAAATAGTGGTTCAAGATAAACCATATTGGCAACCTCTTCTGCTCGGCGAACATCCAGTCAACCTGTCCCATCTCGAACCCATTGACTTCACCAGCCAAGCTCCGGCAAAACCCATCCGGCGTATTCATGTCGTATTTTCCGATCACGTTTTCACAACGGCGTTTGACGAGAACATCCACGCCGAAAATCAACGCATATTCCAATGCCGTGTTTTTTGTCCGGATCGTTTCAGAGACTCCGCCTTTCTTCCCAAAGTGATTGCACAATTGCCCACCGCAAAGGTCATCCAAACTTGGGAAAAGCGGAATTATGTTTATTTCACCCGTCTGGAATCAAGGCATTTTGCCAAGCCTTATCATGTATTCTTTGAAATCAAGAAGCGGGGTAAGGGGCGCAAAGGCAGGGTGGAAATGCGGGCTGAAAGCGCCTATCAGATGACCTCCACCTATAGCGACCCGAAAGCTCGGAATAACTCCATCAGGTTTTACAATCTGGTTGAAAACACCTATATGGGCCGCCCGATAAAGTTTGCACACCGCAAATAAAAAGGCTGCCCGCAGGCAGCCTTAGGGTCCAACATCCTATTACTTTTGCGCGCGCAAAACCTTAAAAGGCAGGGAGACGCTGTTTCAGTCGGTCTGTCATCTCTAGGAGGGAAGGTAGCAATAGCAGGTTAATATTTCAATACCGGATTTTGGCTTTATTGCCAAAAAATGCGTGTTTACCCCAAATTCAATCACAACCTGATCAATTCCCTAACACCCCCTTACACCACGCATAAATCGCCTCCGGCTCCGGTTCCAGCACTTCCCCCATACCATCAACAAAGCCCTCAAGTGCTTCGCGGCTGCCTTTGCCAACCCCCACCAGCACCGGTATCCCATGCTCCAGCGCCGTGCCAATCGCTTCGCAAAACCCGTGGCCCTCGGCCTCCTGCGGGCCGAATTTGTTGAGCACAAACAGCTCGGCCCCCGCAATACCGCGACCTTCCACCGCTGCTACCGCCTCGGCAATACCCGCGGGGTTCAGGCGACAGCCAGTAGAGCCCGCGCCCAGGCTCTGGGTAATCCGGATTTCGGGGCCATCGGGCAGCACCCGCACATCCATATCGCAAGGGTGATCACCCTTTGCTGACACCGGCACCTTGACGATACCCGCCAGCACCGCCCCATCCGCCTGCAACCGCGCCACGGTTTGGCTGATCAGTTCATCGGTCCGCCCCAAGACCTCCGAGCTCACAATCCCGATATTCATCGACTCTATTTCCCATCCAAGCAGCGTTAACCGCACGCTACACAGATGCTGCTGGTGATGCAAACAGGCTTTGTATAAAGACCCCGCTCAGGCAAAAAGGCGCGATACCATCGCGCCCCACATGCTCGAATTTCAACATACGCGCCATACCTCGCGATACACCTCCACCGCCTAAGCTACGTCCTCGGCGGCATGTTGCACAGCCGCTTTGCTCCGCAACACGGCCTTGATCTGCGCACGGGCGTTGCTGGCGGAATACTGCGCCGGAATCTCCAGATACCAGACGCCGGC
>JALWPC010000197.1 GCA_026995265.1 Paracoccaceae bacterium | reverse complement strand
GGTGGATGACCTTTCGCTTGCCCTGATGCCGGGGCAGGTGACCTGCCTGCTGGGGCCGTCGGGCTGCGGGAAATCCACCACCTTGCGGATTGCCGCCGGGGTGGACCGTCAGGATAGCGGGCGGGTGCTGCTGGACGGGGACGTCATCTCGGATGATTCTGTGCATTTGCCGCCGGAGAAGCGCTCTATCGGGCTGATGTTTCAGGACTTTGCACTCTTTCCGCACCTGTCGGTGGTGGACAATGTGGCCTTCGGGTTGAAATCGCGGGATAAACGGGATGTGGCGCTGGAGTTGCTCGACAAGGTGGGGCTGAAACACGCCGCTGCGCGCTATCCGCACCAGCTTTCGGGCGGGGAACAGCAGCGGGTGGCGCTGGCGCGGGCGCTGGCGCCCAACCCGAGCGTGATGCTGATGGACGAGCCGTTCAGCGGGCTGGATAACCGCCTGCGGGATGGCATTCGTGATGACACTTTGGCGATTCTCAAGGAGATGGGGGCGGCGGTGCTGCTGGTGACCCATGAGCCGGAAGAGGCCATGCGCATGGCCGACAACATCGCCCTGATGCGGGCGGGCAAGGTGGTGCAATATGGCGCGCCCTATAACCTTTATAACGCCCCCGCCGATTGCAAGGTTGCCGGATTTTTCAGCGATATTAACGTAATACACGGTGTTGTGCAGAATATGCAGGCCGAAACCCCCTTCGGGCAATTCTTTACCCCCAACCTTGTGGACGGGGCCGATGTGCAGATTATCGTGCGCCCGCAACACCTGAAGATCGACTTTGACCGCAACGGCAAAGGGCCGCTGCCCACGCCGCAGGACGGGGTGCCTGCGCGCGGGGTGGTGAAGCGGGCGCGGTTTATGGGCAATGAAAGTCTGGTGGAACTGGAAATGGACTATGACAAGTCGGTGCTGAGCGCCACCATCCCGGGGGTGTTTCTGCCCAAAGAGGGCACGCCCCTGTGGCTATCCTTGCGCCGCGACCGCTGCTTTGTCTTCCCCTGCGAAACCCAAAGCCGCGTGAAAAGCCCCTATATGGAGAAAAATTCCGCCGATTGAGGCGTTTGCATTTGAACCTCGGGGCGGAAACACATAAGTAAGATTCGATACATTTTAAATTCGGGAGAGACAGATGTTTAACAATATTGGCCCCATGGGCCTGATTTTGATCGCGGTTGTTGTGCTGGTGCTGTTCGGGCGCGGCAAGGTGTCTTCGCTGATGGGCGAAGTGGGCAAAGGCATTTCGAGCTTCAAAAAGGGCGTATCCGAGGGCAAGGCCGAGCTGGAAGCGCAGGCCGCCGAAGAGGCGGTGGACGTGACGCCGGTTGAGAAAAAAGACGAAGCCTAGGGCTCGCCCAACACTTAACAGCGGGGATGCGCCAGAATGTTTGATCTGGGCATGATGGAAATTCTTGTCGTTGGAATCGTGGCGTTGATCGTCGTCGGGCCCAAAGACCTGCCGGGGCTGTTCCGGTCTGTCGGCAAGGCCGTTGGCAAGATGAAGGGCATGGCGCGGGAATTTCAGCGCTCGATGGATGCGGCGGCCAAAGAGGCGGGCGTGGACGAGGCGATGGACGGGGTGAAAAGCGCAGCCGGGGGGTTGAAAAAGGCCACCAGCTTCAACCCTGTGGATTTCAACAAGGATTTGAAATCCATGACCAAAGACGCGATCAAGAAAAACACTATACTGGATGATGACGCCAAAGCGGCGCGGCTGGCCAAGGTGGAGGCCGAGGGCGTGGATGTGACCGCAAAACCCGAGGCGGCCGCCGCAAAAAAGACAACGGCCAAGAAGACAACGGCCAAGAAACCAGCCGCGAAGAAGCCGACCGCCAAAAAACCCGCAGCCAAGAAGACTCCTGCCAGGAAAGACGCATAGATGAGCGAAAGTGAAGTGGAAAGCAGCGCCGCCCCGCTGATTGAGCATCTCGCAGAGCTACGCAACCGGCTGATCCGCTCCGTGCTGGCATTTGTCGTCGGGATGATGATCTGTTTTGCCTATTCCCAGCCGATTTTCGACTTCCTCGCCGAGCCGATTTGCACCAAGTTGACGGAAATGACCGGCGAGTGCGGGTTGATCTACACCGGCCTGCAAAAGGGCTTTACCACCGCCCTGCGCATCTCGATGTTCGGCGGCTTTATTCTGGCCTTCCCTGTGATTGGCTGGCAGCTTTGGCAGTTTGTCGCCCCGGGGCTTTACAAAAAAGAGAAGAACGCTTTTTTACCGTTTCTGCTCGCATCGCCGGTGCTGTTTCTGATCGGCGCGGCCTTTGCCTTTTATGCGGTGCTGCCGATGGCGTTTGATTTTTTCCTAGGCTATCAAAGCATAGGGCCGGACGGGGCGGAAGCTTTGGACGGGCCGGCGGCGGTGGGTATTACCTTTTTGGGCACGATTGACGAGTATCTCGGCCTGACAATGAAATTCGTGATGGCCTTTGGCCTGACCTTCCAGTTGCCGGTTTTGATGACGCTTCTGGCCAAGGCGGGCCTGCTGAGCGCGCGGGCGCTGACCAGCACGCGGAAATACGCGATTGTCGCTATCTTGGGCTTGGCGGCGGTGATAACCCCGCCGGATGTGATCACCCAAATCATTATGTTCACGGTGATTTACGGGCTTTATGAAATCTCAATTCTTATGGTCAAAATGGTGGATCGCAAGCGCGAGGCGCAGCTGCGGGCGGATGGCTATTATGACGATGAAGAAGAGGCCGAGCCGGAAGCTCCAAAGCCGGTAAAGGCGAAATCCGCCAAGGCGAAGGCCAAGGCCGAGGGGCCTATTCTGGAGATTGTCGAGGACGAGGACGAGGATTTCGGCCCTGATGCCTTTGACGATGAGAACAAGCCGACATGAGCAAAAAGGCGCTGAAGCGGATCGCGGCGGCGCTGGAGCGGATCAGCCCCGCGCCGATGGAAACGCCGGATTTCGGCGCGGCCGAAGCCTTTGTCTGGGAGACGGAACCGGATGCTTTGCGCCCCGTGGCCCGGGTGAACCGCGTGGCCATGGCGCGCCTTGTGGGGATAGACCGCGCGCGCGACACCCTGCTGGCCAACACCCGCCAGTTTGCCAAGGGCCTGCCCGCCAATAACGCGCTGCTTTGGGGCGCGCGGGGGATGGGGAAAAGCTCATTGGTGAAGGCAGTGCATGCCGAGGTGGGCGGGCTGAAGCTGGTGGAGATTCAGCGCGAGGACATCCCCACCATTGGCCGCCTAATGAACCATTTGCGCGGGCGGGCAGAGCGGTTTGTGCTGTTTTGCGATGACCTGTCTTTTGACCATGACGACAGCCATTATAAATCCCTCAAGGCGGTGCTGGACGGGGGGATCGAGGGGCGGCCGGAAAATGTGATTTTTTATGCGACCTCGAACCGCCGCCACCTGATGCCGCGTGATATGATTGATAACGAGCGGCAAAGGGGGATCAACCCCTCGGAAGCGGTGGAGGAAAAGGTGTCCCTGTCGGACCGATTCGGGCTGTGGCTCGGGTTTCATCCGTGCTCGCAGGATGAGTATTTGCGGATGATCGAGGGGTATTGTGAAGAGCTGGGGCTCGCGCCGGAAAACCTGCGGGAAGAGGCGATCGAATGGCAGCAGACGCGGGGCGGGCGCTCTGGCCGGGTGGCGTGGCAGTTTGTGACGGATCTGGCAGGGCGGATGGGGGTGGCGGGCTGAAGCCCGCCCTACAGGTCGCTTTAGCCGTAGGGCGGGCTTCAGCCCGCCATTACGTGTGATTTTTGGCACAAAGGGCGTGGTTCGAGAGGCTCTCGATCACGTAGCAATCCTTGATATTTTCGGCGGAGCAGGTGGACATGCGGGCCAGTTCGGCCTCCAGGCTTTGCAGCCGGGCGATACGGGCGCGGATGGCGGCCAGGTGGTTGGCGGCGATGCGGTTGGCCTCGGCGCAGGGCATGTCCGGCTGGGCACTTAACGTCAGCAGTTCGCGGATGTCTTCAATTTTCAGGCCAAGGTCGCGGGCGTGTTTGATGAAGCTCAGGCGGCCAAGCCCGGCGCGGGAATAGCGGCGCTGGTTGCCCGCCGTGCGCTCGGGCGCGGTGATCAGGCCCATTTGCTCGTAATAGCGGATGGTGGGGATTTTAACGCCGGTCTGGCGGGAGAGTTCACCGATGGACAGCATGGGGCCTCGCGGGATAGCTATAGTTTCTATAGATATAGCGGGTTGGGGCGGGAAAACAAGCCTTGCCCGCGCGGGGAATTTGCGGGAAAGTCAGGGGGTATTCTGACTTCAAATCCGGAGCGCCCGATGACCCAGAAATCCCCCCTTTGGCAGCCCGATGAGGCCGCCATGCGCGACAGCCTGATCGCCAAATTCATGCAAAAGGCAGGCCAGCCGGATTTTGCCGCGCTGCACAGGTGGTCGGTGGCGGAAACGGCTGATTTCTGGCGGATGGCCTGGGCATTTTGCGGGTTGCAGGGCGAAATGGGCGAGATTGCCTATATCCATAATGCCGACCCGATCAAGGCGCGGTTTTTCCCGGATGCGCGGCTGAATGTGGTGGAAACCTTCCTGAAAAACGCCGATGACCGCCCCGCGATTTCGTTCATTGGCGAGAACGGGCGGCGGATGAAATGGACGCGGGCCGAGTTAAAGCGCGAGGTGGAGGAACTGGCGGCGGCTTTGCGCGCCGAAGGCATAGGCAAGGGCGACCGCGTGGCGGGCTATGTGCCCAATATGCCGCAAACGGTGGCGGCGATGCTGGCGACGGCATCGCTCGGGGCGGTGTGGTCTTCCTGCGCGCCGGAAAGCGGGCCGGATGTGGTGGTGGACCGGTTTGACCAGATCGAGCCCAAGCTGATGTTTACTGTGGACGGGTATACCTATGGCGGCAAGCGGTTTGAAACGGCGGCTTCGGTGGCGGAGATTGTGGCGCGGGTGCCGAGCATCCAAAAGGTGGTTTCGTGGAATTTTGACGGTAGCGAGAGCCCCTATGACGCCTTCAAGCGCGCCGATGCGGGGCCGCTTGCCTGCACCCCGATGGGCTTTCGCGACCCGCTGTATGTGATGTTTTCCAGCGGCACCACCGGCAAGCCCAAATGCATCGAACATTCGGGCGGGGGCACGCTGCTGCGGATGCTGGTGGAGCATCAGTTGCATTGTGATATTCGCGCGGGCGACCGCGTGTTTTACTACACCACCTGCAACTGGATGATGTGGAACTGGCTCATCGGGGCGCTGGCCTCGGAGGCCGAGATTATCCTTTATGACGGCAACCCCGCCTTCCCCGATATAGACCGCCTGTTCGCGCTGGCCGAGAGCGAGCGCTTTACCCATATGGGGGTGTCGGCAAAATACATCGACGGGGTGCAAAAGCAGCATCACAGGCCATGCGTGCATGATTTGAGCGACCTTAGGGTGGTGCTTTCGACCGGCTCGCCATTGTCGCCCGAAGGCTTTGCGCATGTGTATGCGGACTGGAAGGCGGATGTGCAACTGGCCTCGATTTGCGGCGGCACCGATATTCTGGGCGTGTTTGTGGGCGGCTGCCCCGTTTTGCCGGTGTATCAGGGGGAGATACCTTGCGCGGCTTTGGGGCTGGATGTGACGACGCTGGGCGAAGACGGTCAGCCGGTGCAGGGCGAGGCGGGGGAGCTGGTATGCCGCAATGCGCACCCTTCGATGCCCACACGGTTTTTGAATGATCCGGGAGATGCGCGCTATCGGGCGGCCTATTTCGAGCGCTTCCCGCATATCTGGGTGCAGGGAGATTTTGCCCTGCGCACAGAGCATGGCGGGTTTATTGTGCTCGGGCGCTCGGATGCGACGCTGAACCCGGGGGGCATCCGCATCGGCACGGCGGAGATTTACCGGCAGCTCACCGATATTGACGAGATTGTCGATTCGGTGGTGGTGGGGCAGAGCTTTGCGGGGGATACCCGCGTGGTGCTGTTTGTGATGCTGGCCGAGGGCGCGGTGCTGGACGAGGCGCTGGTGCAGCGGATCAAGACGGAGATTCGCCGGAATGCCTCGCCGCGCCATGTGCCGGCCAAAATCGTGGCGATGGCGGATATTCCGCGCACCCTGTCGGGCAAAACCGCAGAGCTGGCGGTGCGGGATGTGGTGAATAACCAGCCGGTGCGCAACCTGACGGGGCTGGCCAACCCCGAAGCGCTGAAGCTGTTTGAAAACCTGCCGGAACTGGCGGAGTAAAGCGTTTCGGTATTCGTTGAAACAGATATATCTGTAAGTAAAAACCCTGATCCCCTGCCACAAGCGCCAATGCCCGCAGCGCGGCGCGGGCCCGATCTCGCCAAGTTCACCAACACCAGACGCGCCGCCCCCGAGGTGAAGCCGAGGCCCGGTTCCGGCGCATCAGCGCCGGAAAACAAGGTGGATTCCGGGTTCCCGTCTGCCCGATCGCCGCCGTGTAAGCGTAATAAAGCAAGGTATTACAATGGGCTGGCCAATACATGCCTTTGTAGACATGTCAAATATAGCCTGACGACTTTTATTTGATCCCGGTTTCAACCTGCCCCACCCCGGGGGCAACCG
>JALWPC010000196.1 GCA_026995265.1 Paracoccaceae bacterium | reverse complement strand
GGCATAGAAAACCCGCTGTTCTTCAAGGAAAACACGCGGATGTTTTATGGGGATGCCAAGGCGAGTGTTGACGCGCTGTTGCAGCGGATAAGTTAAAGGAAAGGCCCGCAGAGATGCGGGCCTTTTTGCAACTTATTGACATTTTTATTTTAATTGTGTCTTCTGTCGCTTATGCAAACTAAGGGTGTAAATCTATGGAAAGTGGTTTAGTTCCGCAAGGTAATCCATTTCAAGTAAACACAACGCCAGAAGACCTTTCTGGCATGATTACAAATGCCGTCAGCACTTCAAGCATTATAGGAATGAAAGATGGCGGCTACTTAGTTGTCTGGTCAATAGTCGGTGTTGACGGAGACCGTATGGGCGTTTTTGGCCAAAGATTTGACGCCCAGAACTCACCAATCGGCACCGAATTTCAAATCAATACCTATATAACCAACGATCAGAAGTTGCCGCGGGTTGCGGTGCTGGCCGATGGGAGCTTTGTGGTGGTTTGGGAGGCCAGCTACCATGGTGGTTTCTATGCCGGTATTATTGGCCAACGATATGATGTTACGGGTACAGCGGTTGGCGGAGAATTTGTTGTGAATACCGAAACCTCCGGCGGTATGTATGAACCCGATATCACGGCACTCGATGGTGGCGGGTTTGTTGTTGTTTGGCAGGCAAACATTCTCAATGTTGCCACGGGGCTGGGCGTTAAAGCGCAAGTGTTTGACGCAAACGGGAACAAAGTAGGTGCGGAGATAACAGGAAATTCCGTTGGATTTTATGGGAATGAGCAGTATGGGCAAAATGAGATATCCGTCATTTCCACCGCGGATGGGGGGTTTTTGATGAGCTGGTCATCTCTTTATGATGATGCCGGCGTCCAGAAGTATGGAATTTTTGTCAGGAAGTTTGACGCATTCGGCGTCGCCGTTAACCCTGAGTTTCAAGTTAATACCGTCGACACATTATGGCGGGGGGACTCCGAGATTGTAGAGCTTGCGGATGGCAGCTTTGTTGTGGTTTGGGCGTCTAATGCGACATTGGCCGGGAAGTCTGGGATATACGCGCAAAGAGTTGCCGCTGATGGTAGTTTGATAGGCACTGAATTCGTCGTAAATGGCGCCGCCTCACAGCAAAGAGGTGCGCCACAAGTCATCGCGACAGATGACGGCGGCTTTGTTGTAGCATGGAATGTGCCGACTTCATCTGCCGGCCCACATGGCATTTACCTTCATAGATTTGATGCTGATGGCGTTTCCATTGGAACCGACTTTTATGAGGGAACAGGTGGGACCCCTTCATTAGAATATGGAATCCATGGAGAGATTTTACTTACCTGGAGCACGAATGGCATTTATGCTCAGGTTTTTGAAGGGCGTCTTTTTGGCACTCAATCTGGCGATATTATGTCAGATACCGTCGGAACCGACTGGATGAACGGGCGGGATGGTGATGATACGTTATATGGGTTGGATGGTGACGATGTCATATTTGGGGGCGCTGGGGGTGATTTTATTTCCGGCGACATTGGCAACGACCAACTCGACGGTGGCTTAGGTGATGATCTGATTTACGGAAAACTTGGAAAAGACACGATTTATGGCGGCGCTGGGAATGACACGATCTATGGCGGTGTTGGCAACGATTATATCAAAGGCAATGATGGCGATGATAAAATTTTTGGTGGCGGCAAAAACGATGTGATTTTTGGCGGTGCTGGGAATGATATCCTCAAAGGCGGCAAAGGCGACGATGAGATTCACGGCGGGGCGGGGAGCGACCGTCTAAAGGGGAATCTCGGGAATGATACGCTTTATGGCGACGCTGGCGATGACTTTCTTTTTGGCCTGGCCGGCCAAGATATCCTGATCGGCGGCGCGGGGAGCGATGTGCTTTGGGGCGGTGCGGGGGCCGATACATTTGTATTTAATGCCATTACCGATAGCTCACCCCTTTCCCATGACTGGATCAGAGATTTTGAGCTCGGAATTGACCAGATCGATCTTTCGGCGCTTTCGCCAGACACTTTTGTGTATTTGGGCAGTAGCAACTTTAGCGGCGCGGGGCCCGAAGTGCGAAGCTATGACAATGGGACCTCAACGATTTTGATACTTGATGTAGACGGCGACGGGGTTGCCGATATGAAAATATTTATGAATGGTTCAATTGCGATTGGGGAAGCTGATTTTATTTTGTGACATTGGTCACAATTTCTGAGCATCCAACCACCCCTCTATCTCCCCAATATCCGCCAGCACCACATCGGCCACCGCCTCTAGCTCGGCGCGGGAGGTGGTGCCTGTGAGCACCCCCACCGTCACCATCCCTGCATCCCGCCCCGAGGTCAAGTCGTGCAGGCTGTCGCCGACCATGGCGACCTCGGAAGGGGCCAGCCCGTGGGCGGTGCAAAAGGCACGCTGCATGCCGGTATCAGGCTTGCCGCCAAAGCCGCTGTCATAGCCCGCGATAAAGGCGAAGTGGCCATGCACCCCGGCGGCCTCTAGTTGGCTCCGCGCCGGGGCCTCGTTGTCGTTTGTCGCCACGCCGAGCACCAGGCCCCGCGCTTGCAGGCGGGTGAGCAGGGGGGCCAGTGGCACGGTGGGGATTTGCGGCACCTTGGCCGTTTCGCGTTTGGCATAGGCCGCCAGCGCGCCGCGTTCCCAGTTGGGCAGGTGCGGCAGCACGGCGTCCATGATCTCCTCTAGCGTGTCATGGACGAACACACTCCCGGGGCGGAAGGTTTGGGCCGTCAGGTCAAAGCCGAGCGTCTCGGCGAGGCGCAAGGCATGGGGTTGATGGGTGGAAACCCTGCCGATAAACCCCGCCAGCCACGGGCCCCAGGAACGGTGGAAATCAAACAGGGTTCCGTCTTTGTCAAACAGGAGGCCGCGCAGGGTCATGTCCAGTTCGGCAAGCCGCCCCCGAGAGTGGCGCGGGCGCGCGGGATGGCTTCTGGGGCGGCCCCGACAGCGTTGCAAAACCCGAGAATCGTCTCGTCATCCCGCAGGATAAAATCGAGCACAAAGCCGAGGAATTCCGGCTCTGCGGCACGGGCGCGCAGGTCTTCGGGGGCGGCGCCGGTCATATTCAGGAATTGGCTCAATATTTCTTCATCTGAGGCGATCCAGCTAAGGGCTTGAATTGCCAGTGTTTCCGCGTGATCTTGGTCCATTTTTCCCCTCCGGCGGGTATTTTTCCGAATTTATGAAGGTTTCGTTAAGGTTTTCCCCGGACAATCGGGCCTGAGTATCGGGTTAGCATGAGGGTTTTATGCCAGGGCGGATTTTAGTTGTCGATGATGTAGCCACAAACCGGCTGATTTTGAAAGCGAAATTGGCGGCGGCCTATTACGACGTGCTGGAGGCGGATTGCGGGCAGGCGGCTTTTGACGTGGCCAGGGCCGAGCAGCCCGATGTGATATTGCTCGACATCAAAATGCCGGATATGGATGGCTATCAGGTCTGCGAGATGCTCAAGGGCTGTTCGGAAACCTCGCATATCCCCGTGGTCATGGTCACCGCCAGCAGCGCGCCTAAGGAGCGGATTCGCGGTTTAAGTGTGGGGGCCGATGATTTTCTGGTCAAGCCGATCAACGATCTGGCCCTGTTTGCGCGGGTGCGCAACCTGTTGCGGGTGAAGATGATGTTTGACGAACTGAAGCTGCGGGATTCTACTTCGCGGGAGCTTGGGCTTTCGGACTTTCTGGAAAATGCGGAAGAGATTGACTCGGAGCCGCATACGGTGATGCTGGCCCCTGCCGCCAAGGCGCAAGGGGAGACTTGGAAAGCGCAAATTTCTAAAATGTCCAATGTGGAGGTTATCGGCGTATGTGCCGAGCGGGAAGCGCTGAATATGGCGCGCTTCGAGCAGCCGGATGCGATTATTGTGCACCAGCGCCTGATGGAAGATGGCGACAGCCTGCGGCTGATTTCAGCGCTGCGGGCGCGGCCGGAAACCCGGCAGGCGGTGATGATTTATGTGGTCTCGGACGGGGCGATTGAAACGGCCGCCAAGGCGCTGGACCTTGGCACCAGTGATTACGTTCTGGAGCCGTTCGAGCCGGAGGAGCTTACCATTCGCCTGCGCACCCAGCTTCGGCGCAAACGCTATTCCGACCAGTTGCGTTCGAATGTGAGGGATGGGCTGAAAATGGCGGTAATTGACCCGTTGACGGGCCTCTATAACCGCCGCTATGCCACCCAGCACATGCAGAAAATCGTCGAGCGCGCGCAGGATTCCGGCAACAGCTTTGCGGTGATGATGATGGATTTGGACAAGTTCAAAACCATCAATGATACCGAGGGCCATGATGCGGGCGATATGGTGCTGAAGGAATTTTCCCACCGCATTCAGGAGAATGTGCGCGGGGTGGACCTTGTGGCGCGCATGGGCGGTGAGGAGTTTCTGGTGGTGATGCCGGATGCCAGTGATTTGGTGGCCAAGCACGTATCAGAGCGCTTGCGCCGCGCGGTAGAGTGCAAGCCGTTTGTGACGACGTCCGGGGTGGAACTGAAGATCACCGTGAGCATTGGTGTGGCCATCGGCCAGCCCAGCGACGATGACCCGAACGTGTTGATTAAACAAGCCGATACCGCCCTGTATGCCGCCAAAAAGAATGGCCGAAATCTGGTGTCATTCCACCAAGCCGCGTAAGTGCCTAACCAAAACGTCGCTCTCCCGCCCGTCGGTCGCCGTTTGCTTTGCAAACGTGCCCTCCCGTTGGGCGTGGCCTCGCTTCGCTCGGTGCGGCGCGTCAACCCCTGCACGGCTTGGCAATATCCCGCCCGCGCCGCGCTGCGAATGCAGCACCAGTGGCGCCCATAGACGAGTATTTTTGGAAGAATGAAGATAAACATCTTCCAAATTGGTCAAATATCCTGGGGTGAATGCGCTTGCGCAGAGGGGCGAAGCCCCTGACAGTGCCCGCAACGCGCACGAAGGGTGCAGTGCGGCGCGGGTGCGACCTGGTCACAGGCGCATTGGTTGACGCGCCGCCACCGAGCGAAGCGAGGCGCGGTTCCGGTGCTGTAGCACCGGAAAGCTGTTTGGTGGGGGGGCGCAATGCTGACATTTTTGCTTCATCCGCTTGCCCATCGGGGGCAGGGGGGCTATGTGTAGCTTACCCATTGCAAAAGCAAAGAGAGGGTCTGAATGACCACCGATTCACCGCCGCCCAAGCCTGTTGTGCTCTGCATACTGGATGGCTGGGGCCTGTCGGAGGACACCGAGTTCAACGCCGTGGCGCAGGCCAGAACCCCCGCCTTTGACCGGCTGATGCGGAGCTGCCCCAACGCCACCCTGAAAGCCTGCGGCGAGGATGTGGGCCTGCCCGCGGGGCAGATGGGCAATTCCGAGGTTGGGCACACCAATATCGGCGCGGGGCGGGTTGTGTGGATGGACCTGCCCAGGATCAACAACGCCATTAAAGACGGCAGCTTTGACCAAAACCCGGCTTTGCAAGGCTTCATTGCCAGGCTCAAGGCCAGTGGCGGCACCGCGCATCTGGCGGGGCTGGCCTCGCCCGGCGGGGTTCATGCGCATCAGGATCACATCGCCAAAGCCGCGCAGGTGATCGCGGCGGCGGGGGTGGGGGTGCGCATCCATGCCTTTCTTGACGGGCGCGACGTGCCGCCCACCTCGGCGGCGGGGCAGATTGAAAGGCTGGAAGCGGCGCTGCCCGAGGGCGCCAAAATCGCCACCCTCATTGGCCGCTTTTTCGCCATGGACCGTGACAACCGCTGGGAGCGGGTGCAGAAGGCTTACGCCCTTATGGCCAGGGCCGAGGGCACGGCGGCCGCCAGCGCGGGGGCAGCCATTCAGGTGGCTTACGGCGCCGGTGAAACCGATGAATTCATCAGCCCCTATGTGATCGGCGATTATGCGGGCATGAAGGATGGCGACGGGCTGCTCTTCCTCAATTTCCGCGCCGACCGGGCACGGGAAATTCTGCGGGCGCTGGCGGAGCCGGATTTTGATGCTTTTGAAACGGGGCCGCGTCCGGCCTTTGCCGCTGTTTGCGGCATGGCGGAATACTCCACCCTGCATAACGCATATATGGATGTGTTATTTCCCGCCGAACCGATTGTGAACACGCTCGGGCATTGGGTGGCCACCCATGGCCTCAGCCAGTTCCGCCTGGCCGAAACCGAGAAATACCCCCATGTCACCTTTTTCCTCAATGGCGGCGAGGAGTCGCCCGAGGCCGGGGAGGCGCGCTATGTCGCCCCGAGCCCGAAGGTGAAAACCTATGATTTGCAGCCGGAAATGTCGGCGGCCGAGGTGACGGCACATTTCGTCGAGGCGATTACCTCGCAGGCCTATGACCTGATTGTGGTGAACTATGCCAACCCCGATATGGTGGGCCATACGGGCGATCTTGCCGCCGCCATTAAGGCCTGCGAGGCCGTGGATGCCGGCGTGGCACAGGTGCTGGACGCGCTGGAAAGCGTCGGCGGGGCGATGATTTTGACTGCGGATCATGGCAATTGCGAGGTGATGGTGGACCCGGTCACCGGTG
>JALWPC010000195.1 GCA_026995265.1 Paracoccaceae bacterium | reverse complement strand
TTAATAAGGCTCTCAATATATTGGATATATGCTTTAAGATTAGTACTATTAGTAGTAGATTTAAAGAACCTAGCCTCTACAGTATCCTCATTAGTTTCATTTAGATATACTCTTCTTTCTCCATTTGTTTTCTCCTTAGTTTTACTGTGTACTCTTCCTAGAGGTCTTAATCTACAGTAATCAGTAAGCTCTCTACCTCCTACTTTAGTAGAGATAGTGTGCATATTATGTAGTAGGAAATAGAATAGACTATAGTGGGTGTCAGATACAAAAGCAGTCCTACTAATATGAATATGTACTCCATTCTCTTTCTCATCTCTAGTAGGAAGTTCATCTATATTTGATACCCAACTATCTTTTTTCATTAACTCTTTAAATGAATGGGGGTGTGATACTAGCTCTACATTATACCCTCTACCCATAATACTACTATCTGATTTAAGGTACAGATTATCAATATACTTAGACATAAACTTACCTAATTTCTTTTTATCAGTAGATACCTCTACCTCAATACCATACCATACTGGAGTGTCTGTATCTGCCTTTAATTGTTTACCTATAAATTTAGGGGTAGGTTTATAGCTATAATTATGAGGCTCTACTAAATGCTCTAAACATTTATTACATAGTAGTTTACCATTATCTAGTGTATTAGTAGCTATATCTCCACAAGAACTACAAGTAGGTAGAGTACTAAGCTCTATTAATTCTCCTGTACTAGGTACTACATAATGTAGGTCTGTAACCTTTAGTTTACCCTCTTCTATTTCTGTATAGTTACCAAGACTAGGAGCACCTTCAAACTCCTTAATCCAATTTAGATTGATATATGTTTTTTGACCTAGTTGGTTCTCTATTAAGTAAGCATACTGTTTATAATCTTCTACATCTATATCTTTAGCTCCTACTAATTTAACCCCTTGTCTATAGAATAGATTAGATTTTAATAGCTCATAATTAAATACTACACCATCTTGTCCTAATACACCATTCTCATCTTCCCAGCATAACATACTTATAGCTGTTTTGCTCTTTAACTTAATTGTATATCCTATCATATTATCTTTCCTCCTACTATATTATTACTTATTAACTTTGTCTTTCTTAACCATTGACCAAATGGGAATCTTTTATCTGAGGTACCATTATCTCTTAATATCCTACCTTCAGGTAATTCTTTTACTACAGTAAACCAATCATCATCTATTGCACCTATTATACCTTTAATAGGACTTCTCTTTATAATTTCTCCTTTATAAAAGAAACTACTACTATGTAATACTAAATACATACTAACCTCCTATCTTAGCTATAGTATACATTCCATACATACTAGTAATAGTTAGTGCTATTAATACTACACCTATCAATATAGCTATTGTATATAGTATATCTTCATTATCATTATACATATTAACTCCTACTTTTTAAGATGTTTATACTTAATTGCTTGTTTAAGATACTTAACCTCACTACCTTTTAATCCTCTAAATACACCTTTACTTGGTAACTTATTCTTTTGTTTACCCATTTCTTTGTCTCCTAATTAATTAATTAAT
>JALWPC010000194.1 GCA_026995265.1 Paracoccaceae bacterium | reverse complement strand
CCAATGTTCCGACCGCCTGAGAATGGCCGTGTAACCTTGATAAAACACCATATTAGGGCATGTATTGGCGCGCACCCGTAGTTTCGGCAGGTCCAACAGCGAAAACAGGGTCGGCGCGTTTACCATCGAAGATTTTGTCAAGGCTTCACCCCCGCCGCGCGGCTGACGTTTGCGCTTGTGGCGAGGTATCAGGGGGGCGTCGTTAGGCTATATAGGATCAACAGGGAAAAACTGCCGGGGCGTGTTTTGTATTAACTGGGCGGTTTCTTGATACGGAAATTACCGGCATTGTTGCATAGAACCCTTGCAAGATTTGGGAATTCCCATTTGTGCGGGGACGTGATTCATTCTTTGGATGGTACAGAAACTTCGAACCCGCCCGCAGCTTGTCACCCCGAAACCGCGCTACCCCGCGTGACCAATTGGCCGGAATACAACCGTGCGCTGGTTGAGCGCGGGTCGGTGACGCTTTGGCTGTCCGATGATGTGGCCCGGGGGTGGCGAGCGTGCGGCGGCAAGGGGTGTGTCTACAGCGATTTGGCGATCCGCTGCGGTCTCAGCCTTCGGGCCGTGTTTAACCTGACCCTCCGTCAGGCACAGGGGTTTTTAATGAGCCTCGCGCAGAGGCTTCTGCCGGGTTTGCCGGTGCCGCAATATTCCACGCTGTGCCGCCGAGCGGCAGGATTGGAGATGCCAAAACCTGCCCGCAAACGGGGGGCCGTGCACCTGGTGGTGGATAGCACCGGCCTCAAGGTGTTCGGCGAGGGTGAGTGGAAAGTGCGCCAGCATGGCTGGTCCAAACGTCGCCTTTGGCGCAAGCTGCATCTGGCTGTGGACGAGGCCACCGGCGAGGGGCCACCGGCGAAGTCCTGGCGCACAAGTTGACGCCCAGCAATGTGCATGACGGCCCGGTTCTGCCTGCGCTATTGGCACAGATCGAGGGGCCGCTTGAACAGGTCTCGGCGGACAAAGCCTATGATAGCTTTGGCGGCCACAGGGCCATCCTCGCCAGAGGGGCCCGCCCGGTCATTCCGCCACGCAAAGGGGCTGCGATCACGCCACTGCCCGGGGCCAAGGACCCACCGCCAACGCGGGGCGCGATCGTCAGGCGGATCACCGAGATCGGGTCCACGGCGTGGAAGGCCGTGGCCAATTACCATCGACGAAGCCTCGCCGAAACCGCCATGTGCCGCGTCAAAACCCTGTTCGGCCCAACCCTCAAATCTCGCTCCCTGCCGAGCCAAATATCCGAAGCCAAAGTCATCGTGAACTGCCTTAACCGATTCACAGCACATAGCGTGCCTGTGAGCGTGAAAATCCAATGACTGGCTTGGGAAAGGGGAAATCCCTCTCAACGATCTTATATGCAACAACGCCGGCTTTTGGCTAACCAAATGGATGCGCACCACCCCGCCCGCTGACCAGATGCGCGTGGTCGGCGAAGTGCAAGCCCGCTTTGCCGATGGCCGCTGGAAAACCGATATTTCGGCCCGCATACCGCTGAAAAACCTGCTTGCGGACTTGGCTTCAGCCAGCCAAAAACCAGACGGCAAGGTGATGATT
>JALWPC010000193.1 GCA_026995265.1 Paracoccaceae bacterium | reverse complement strand
AGGACGGCAGCAATCCCCGCTTCCAGATCAACGCCCAAAACTGCGTGCATTGCAAAACCTGCGATATAAAAGACCCGAGCGGCAATATTACCTGGACCTGCCCACAGGGCGGCGAGGGGCCAAACTACCCGAATATGTAATGCAGGCGCATACATGACCGAAACCGTATCCTCCCGCCTGCCAGACGATTTTGCTTCGCAAAACGCCGCCAGTTGGGCGTGGCCTCGCTGCGCTCGGTGGCGGCGCGTCAACTACAGCTCTTTTGGCGAAGTCCCGCCCGCGCCGCGCTGCGAAAACTGCGCTTGTGGTAGGCGCCGATGAGTATTTTGAGAAGAATGAAGTCATTTTTCCAAATTGCGCAAATATCCTGGGGTGAATGGCGCTTGCGCCAGAGGGGCAAAGCCCCTGTCGGCATTTGAGATACGCGCAAACGGTCGGGGGCGGCGCGGGTGCGGCCTTGCCACAAGCACAATGGTTGACGCGCCGCCACCGAGCGAAGCGAGGCGCGGTCCGGTGCTGCAAGCACCGGAAACTTGGGGGAAGAGCACACCGTTCGCGGTCCTGTAAGCGCATTTATGATCACAAGCCCGTTTGGTTGATTGCACTTCGCGCGCGCCCTGCCTATCTTGGGGGAAACAACGCGGAGTGAACCATGCCAAAACTGCTGAAATCCCTGTCTCTGGCCGCGACGTTGGCGCTTTCAACCGTGCCGATGGCGCGGGGCGAGGGTTTTGCGGGGGCGTTTCTGGCGGCGAAATCGGCGAATATGGCCAATGATTACGTGGACGCGGCCTATTATTACACCCAGGCGATGATCGCCGAGCCGGATAACGGCTACATTATGCAAGGCGGGCTGTTTGCATTTGTTGCCTCCGGGGATGTGCCCGCTGCAGAGGCTATCGCCCGCAAAATGGCGGCCGCCGGGTTCAAGGATGAATATGCGCAAACCGTTTTGATTTCCGGGGCCTTTGCGCGGGAGGATTATCGTGCGGCTCTTGGTCTGATGACGGATGCGAGCTTTGAGTTGAACCCGCTGGTCACCCAGCTTCTCAGTGGCTGGGCACTGATCGGGATGGGTGAGGTGGAAGCCGGTATTGAGACCTTTACCACGCCAAGCGAAAACGAGGCCGTTACGGCTTTTGGACTTTATAACAAGGGCTTGGCGCTGGCCTACCTCGGCAGGCTTGCCGAGGCGGATACGGTGTTTGCCGCTGGTGGCGCTTATGTGAACCGTGGGGCTGTGCTGGCTCATGCACAAATTCTGGCGGCCCTCGGACGGCCGGAGGACGCGCTGGCATTGTTGCAAAACGGCGCGGGCAGCAGCTTTATTGATCGCGAGTCAGACGCGCTGAGAGCGCAGTTGGCCGATGGGGAAACCCTGAACTTTGACCGTATTCGCGGGCCCCGAGATGGTGCCGCCGAAACCTTTCTGGTTTTGGGCGATGCCCTGAATGGCGACAACAGCAAGCGGTTGGCCCTGCTTTATGCGCGCCTGGCGGCCTATCTTCAGCCCGATAATGCCGAGGCCTTGTTGCTGATCGGCGATATTCTGACCGAGCAGGCGCAATACGAACTGGCGCTCAAAGCCTATGACGCGGTGCCGGAAGATGACCCGCTGGCGCTCAATAGCAAAATGGGGCGGGCGCTCAATTTGCGCCGTAACGGGGACCTTGAGGGCGCGATCAAAACGCTGCGCGCGGCGCTGGACATCAAGCCCGACGGTATTTCCCTGTGGCAAAATCTGGGTGATATTCTGCGGCAAAACGGGGATTTGGTTGCGGCGAGACAGGCGTATAGCCAGTCCATCAATCTTCTTCCCGCGCCCGATATTCGCGCTGCCTGGCAGCTTTATTATGCCCGCGCCATTGTCGAGCACCGGTCCGGTGACTGGCCGTCAGCAGAGGCCGATTTCCGGCAGGCGCTGGCCCTGAACCCCGAACAGCCCGATGCGCTGAATTACCTTGGCTATTCGCTGGTGGACCGGGGCGAAAAGCTCGATGAAGCGTTGGGCATGATTGAAAAGGCGGTGAAAGCCAGGCCCGAAAGCGGCGCGATTGCCGATAGCCTTGGCTGGGTTTACTACCGTCTTGGCCGCTATCAGGACGCGGTCGCGGCCATGGAAACCGCGGTGAAACTCCTGCCCGTGGACCCGATTTTGAGCGACCATTACGGCGATGTGCTCTGGATGGTGGACCGCAAGCGCGAGGCCCGTTTCCAGTGGCACCGGGCCCTGTCCTACGGGCCGACGGAAGAGGACGCGGCGCGCATTCGCGACAAGCTGGCGCGCGGGCTGGATGCCGTGTTGGCCGATGAAAACTGAGCTGGCGCGGGCCAAGGTCAACCTGAGTCTGCACATTACGGGCAGGCGTGCTGATGGCTACCATCTGCTTGATTCCCTTGTGGTTTTCCCAGAGGTGGGGGATGTGTTGCACCGCGAGGGCAAAGGGTTGCGCCTGTCTGGCCCCTTCGCTGACGGCCTGTCTGCCGAGGATAATCTGGTCACCAAAGCGGCGGCGCTGCTGGGCAAGTCGCCCGATATTCACCTTGTGAAAAACCTGCCTGTGGCCAGTGGTATTGGCGGCGGTTCGGCCGATGCCGCCGCCACCCTGCGCCTGCTTGCCGACGGGCCGCTGCCCGATGCTCTGTCGCTCGGGGCCGATGTGCCCGCCTGTGTGCGCTCGCACCCCCTGCGAATGCAGGGGATTGGCGAGCGGCTCACCCCGCTGCCCGCCCTGCCGGATTATGCGATTGTGCTGGTGAATAGCGGCGAGGCCGTATCTACGGCGGCGGTGTTCGGGGCGCTTGCGCGTGTGGATAATCCCGCAGGCCAGGGGCTGCCTGCGGGGCTGTCTACGGCAGAATTTTTCCGGTTCATCCAAGCGCAGCGCAACGATTTGCAGGCGGCGGCGATGGGCCTTTGCCCGAGCATTGCCGATGTGATCGCCGCGCTTTCCGCCCAGCCCGGGTGCGCCGTGGCGCGGATGTCCGGATCTGGCGGCACCTGTTTCGGGCTGTTTGAGACACTGGAAAAGGCCGAAGCTGCCGCGAGGGAAATCCGGCGGCAAGCGCCGGATTGGTGGGTGGTGGCCGCAAAGGGCTAAACCACCCGTGACACCACGAAATCGGCCAGCTCGGCCAGCACGGTTTTCAGCTCCGATTCCGGCAATGGCCCCAGCGCTTTGCGGGCTTCATTGGCCCAGTAGAGGGCCTTTTGGCGGGTGGCTTCAAGGGTGCCGTGGCGCTCCATAAGCGCCAGAGCGTGGGCCAGGTCGCTCTCTGCCTGCTCGCCCTTTTCAATGGTGCGCTGCCAGAAGGCGCGCTCCCCGGCGTCGGCCTTGGCCACCGCCAGAATGATCGGCAGGGTAAGCTTGCGCTCGCGGAAATCATCGCCGATGTTCTTGCCCAGCGTGGCGCTGGCTCCGCCGAAATCCAGCAGGTCATCGACGATCTGGAAGGCGATTCCGAGGGCGTCGCCATAGGCAAACAGCGCCTTGGCGTGGGCCTCTGGAGCCTCGGCGATCACCGCGCCCACCTCGCAGGCCGCCGCAAACAGCGCCGCGGTTTTGCCACGCACCACCTGCAGGTAAACCGCCTCGGTTGTTGAAAGGTCCTGCGCGGCGCTCAGTTGCAAAACCTCGCCCTCGGCGATCACCGCCGCCGCATTGGCGAGGATCTCCAGCGCCTGCATATTGCCGGTTTCCACCATCAACTGGAAGGAGCGGGAAAACAGGTAGTCCCCCACCAAAACGCTGGATTTATTATCCCAAAGCAGGTTGGCCGCGGGTCGCCCGCGCCGCTGGTCGCTTTCATCCACTACGTCGTCATGCAGCAGCGTGGCGGTGTGAATGAACTCCACCGTGGCCGCCAAAAGCTGGTGGTGGGTGCCCTGATAGCCACAGAGCCGCGCCGCCGCCAGTGTGAGCAAGGGCCGCAAGCGCTTGCCGCCCGCCTCCACCAGATGGGCCGTGACCTCGGGGATGCGCGGCGCATGCTTTGAGGCCATACGGGTGCGGATCAGTGCATTCACCGCCTCCATATCCTCCGCGACCAGCGCTTGTAGGTGCTCAAAAGGGCCCATCGTGACTCTCAAATCCGCGCGAGGCTGCATTGCCCCCTCGACGGCCCCTGTTTTGCCCGATAACGTGGCGGAATGAAAGAGATTTTACGCACAACCGAGGCGCTAGATGTCGCATTTGCCACCGCTTTGCTGAAAGGCGAGGGGATTCGCTCCTATGTGCTGGGGGAAAACATGGCGGCGCTGGAAGGGTCGATCGGCATTTTCCCCCGCCGTGTGATGGTGGCCGAGGCCGATGCTTTTGTGGCCGCCGCCGTGCTGCGCGATAACGGCATAGAGAGCGGGCTGCCCGATGACCGATGACGGCTTTCTGAATGGGCGCCTGCGCATGTTGCAGCCCCGCAACGGCTATCGCGCCGCCACCGATGCGGTGTTTCTGGCCGCCGCCGTGCCCGCCAAAACGGGCGAAACCGTGCTGGAACTGGGCTGCGGCGCGGGGGTGGCGCTGGGCTGCCTGCTGCACCGCGTAAAGGTGCAGGCCACGGGGCTGGAGCTTCAGGCGGAATATGCCGAATTGGCGCGGCAGAACATGGCCCGCAACGGGTTGGCGGCGGAGATCGTGCAGGGCGACCTTACCGCCATGCCCGCCGTGCTCAAGGCGCAGAGCTTTGACCATGTGATGATGAACCCGCCGTTTTTTGAACCCGCGCGCCACTCGGCCCCGCAGGACGCCGGCAAATCCACCGCCTTTCTGGAAGGCGAAACCGGCCTTGAGGGTTGGATTCACGCGGGGCTAAAACGGCTTAAGCCTTTGGGTTGGCTGACACTTATTCACCGCGCCGAGCGGCTGGGCGATATTCTGGCGGCGCTCGCCCCGGCCGGAGATATTCACATCCTCCCGCTTGCAGCCCGCCAGGGCCGCCCCGCGCGGCGGGTGATCGTGCAGGCGAGAAAGGGCGCAGCGGGGCCGCTCACCCTGCTGGCCCCTTTGGTGCTGCACAAAGGCGAGACTCACACCACGGATGGCGACGATTTCACCGCCATAACCAGCGGAATCCTGCGCGATGGTAACCCTTTGGTCATATCTCGCTCATAATCTGGTAAAGAATTGGTGACAGAATTGAAATTCTGTGGTCAACTCATACCTATAATAAGAAGCAACCAACCAACCGGAGGCCATTGATGAACCTGAATTCTCATCTGAACGAACTACAGAAAAAACACGAGAAACTGGAAAACCAGATCGAGCAAACCCAGCGCCACCCGAGCGCAGACACCATCGAGATCGGGGCGATGAAAAAGGAAAAACTTCGTATCAAGGAAGAAATAGCCCGGGTCAGCGCCCGGCTTTAGCCTGCCGGAAAAAGGCGGCAATGCTCTTGCCCCAGGCGGCCTGGTCGCCTGGTTTGGTGAGGGTTTCAAGTGCGGGTTGCAGGGTTTCGGCCGGAATGATGTGTTTTAGGCGCTCCTCGGCAATATCCGCCACAAATTCGGCGCTCATTTCAGGATGCGGCTGGATACTGAAGGCATTGGGCTTGTCTGGGTCGCCATAAACCAGCCCCGCGATGGGGCAGAAATCCGACTGCACAAACACCTCTGCGCCTTCAGGCACCTCGACCACCTGATCCTGATGAATGGCGGGAATGGTAAAGCCCGTTTCCATATCTTCCAGCCAGCCCGGGCGGGTTGTCAGGCGGTAATCCAGCAGCCCCACGCCCCAGCCCTTGGGCGATTTTTCCACCTTGCCGCCCATGGCCTGCGCCAGAATCTGGTGGCCAAAGCAGATGCCGACCACCGGCACGCCCGCCGCAAGGCATTCGCGCAGAAACGCTTCCAGCGGCGCAATCCATGGCTCACCCTCATAGACCCCGCTGCGCGAGCCGGTGATGATCCAGCCATCGGCCTGGGTGGGGCTGTCCGCCACCTCGCCATCCACAATCGCCACGGTGAAAAACGCCGCTTCCGGCAGGAACGGCCCCACCAGCCGCTCGAAAAACGCCGGATAGCGGCCATATTTGGCCTTGAGCGTGTCAGAGAGATGCCCCGTTTCCAGAATTCCGATTTTCATAGCAGCCTCGCGGTTTTTCACCTCTTACCCCGCGGCTGCCAGATTGTCACACCACAAATTGCCCGCCATTGGCGGTGAGGGTTGAGCCGGTGATAAAGCCCGCATCGTCCGAGGCCAGAAACACCACGCAACGGGCGATTTCCTCGGGCTCGCCAAGGCGGCCCACCGGAATTTGCGGGATAATCCGCTCGTTCAGCACCTTTTCCGGAACCGCCCGCACCATTTCGGTGCCGATATAGCCCGGGCAAATCGCGTTCACGGTGATGCCCGCAAAGGCCCCCTCCTGCGCCAGCGCCTTGGTAAAGCCAAGGTCGCCCGCCTTGGCAGCCGAATAATTCACCTGCCCCATCTGCCCCTTTTGCCCGTTGATCGACGAAATGTTGATCACACGGCCAAACTTGCGGGCGCGCATCCCGGGCCAAATGGGGTGCGTCATGTTGAAAACCCCGTTCA
>JALWPC010000192.1 GCA_026995265.1 Paracoccaceae bacterium | reverse complement strand
AACACCTCGACCCCGATCAGCAGGAATAAGAGCGCGTTCAATATCTCGTCGATCAGCTTCCAGAAGGCGTTCAGATATTCCCGCGTTTGCTGGCTCATGCCGTATTTCACCCCCACATCGCCGATCAGCAACCCCGCGACCACCGCCATAATCGGCCCCGACACCCCGAGCAGCACCGAGAGCTGATAGCCGCCAAAGGCCAGCCCCAGCGAGAGCAGCACTTCCAGCGGGTAATCGTCTATCCGTTTCATCATCTGAAACACGATCCACCCCAGCACCAGGCCCAGTGCCGCACCGCCCAGGGCCTCTTTGACAAACAGCAGCAGGGCCGAACCCAGCCCCGCGCCGCCATGGGCTTCATGGGGGAAGGCCAGCCCGATCAGGAACAGAAACACCACATAGCCCACACCATCATTGAACAGGCTCTCCCCCGCGATTTGGGTTTCCAGTGATTTGCGCAAATTCGCCTCGCGCAGCACGCCCAGCACCGCCACCGGGTCCGTTGGCGAGATCAGCGCGCCAAAAACCAACGCCACCAGCAGCGGCACGCCCAGGGCGAAATAAAGCCCGAGACCGGCGATTGCGGTGGAGATTCCCACCCCGATGGTCGCCATCAGGGCCACCGTCCAGGCCTGTTTGTGCAGGTCGGAAATCTTCACGTGCAGGGCACCGGCAAACAGCAGAAGCCCAAGCATACCTTCCAGCAAAGTATCTGAAAATTCAAGGCTTTCCACCGAGTTTTTGATGGTGACCGAGAGGCCAAGCTCGGGCATGAACACATCCAGCACCATGATGCTGAGCGAGGCGATCAGCGCCACCACCAGAATGCCGATGGAGGCGGGAAGCCGCAGAAAAAAGTAGTTAATGCTGCCAAACAGGCCAGCCAGCACGATCATTAGCGAGGCGATTTGCAGGGCGGTCATGGTCACTCCGGTTTGTTTTTCCCGAGCCTTAGCACAGTTTTGCCGGAAACAAATCAAAAAACCCGCGCCGTTAAGCGCGGGTTAACGGATTTGGCGTAGACTAGCCGTCAAAATCAACCCGTTCCACCAGCCGCAGGGCGGCGCCGCGCAGGTGGGCTATATCGGTGAGGGGCGTTGGGTCCGGCGTGAACTCACCCCAGCTTGCCACCAGCGCACTCGGGGGCACATCGGCATTGAGCGGATACTCGAAATTCGCTTCGGCATAGAGCGCCTGCGCCGTGTCATCGGTGAGAAACTCCATTAGTTTCCGCGCGGCATCGGGGTGGGGGGCGGCCTTGGTCATCGCCATGCCGGAAATGTTGATATGGGTGCCTTGCCCGCCCAGCGTCGGGAAGACCAGATGCACGGCGTTGGCCCATTCGGCCTGTTCCGGGTCGGCCAGCATTTTGCCCATGTAATAGGTGTTGCCCACGGCAATATCGCATTCACCCGCCCATATCGCCTTGACCTGCGCGCGGTCATTGCCCTGCGGGCGGCGCGCAAGGTTGGCCTTGAAACCCTCCAGCCAGGTGAGGGTCTCGGCCTCGCCATGGTGGGCCAGATAGGCGGCGGTGAGGGCGATATTATAGTTATGGGTGCCCGAACGGGTGCA
>JALWPC010000191.1 GCA_026995265.1 Paracoccaceae bacterium | reverse complement strand
CACCATTGAGATCATTAAGATTAATCGTAAGGGTGGCGGTATCTGTATTGGTACCATCAGTTGCTGAAATGGTTAAGGCAAAGCTGGGATGAGTTCCAAAGTCTAACACGCTCGCATTCGCAACCGTAATTAAGCCTGTTGTTGGATTAATGGCAAAGGCACCATTCGTATTACCTGCTGAAATACTGTACGTGATGGGATCACCATCAGGATCAATATCATCACCTGTATTATCATTAATATCAATAACCGTGGTGCCCACGGCACTATTTTCGTCTAAAGTGGTTGATACATCATTAATAACCGGTGCATTCGCGCCGCCATTGCCACTACCGCTTTCATTGAGATTAATTGTAAGGGGGGAGGTGCTTATATGTGTACCATCGGTTGCTGAAATCGTTAATTCAAACTTTGGGAATAAGTTAAAATCTAATATCGTAGGATTTCCAACCGTAATTAAACCTGTTGTTGGATTAATGGCAAACGCGCCGCCAAGATTACCACCAATAATACTGTACGTGATGGGATCACCATCAGGATCAATATCATCGCCTGTATTATCATTAATATCAATAACAACTGTACCCACAGGGCTATTTTCATCAACCGAAACGGTTACAGGATCAATAACGGGCGCATTCGCGCCGCCATTGCCACCAAGATCATTTAAGTTAATTATAACTCGTGCCACATCAAGATTAATACCATCACTAACACTAATAATTAAATTAAATACAGGGTTTGTTTCAAAGTTTAATGCAGCAGTATTTGAAACAAACATAACCCCTGTATTTGGATTAATGGCAAAAGCACCATTCACATTACCTGAAACAATTTCATAAGTTAAATTTTGACCATCTCCATCAACATCATTATTTGTTCCAGATTGATTCAGATTGACAACAAAGACGTTATTATTTGTATATTCATCAATACTTAATGTTTGATCATCAAGGCTAGGTAATTGATTATTATTTAAAATATTTGTTAAGCGTTCTGTAATTTCTGCAACCGTTGTTAAGGTTGCCCCCGTTCCTAAAGCATTATTAACAACAATATTGCCTGTATGAGTGAATAAGAAACGCATAATCAACGTGCCATCTGTTGCTGACTCTGTGGCTCCATTTTTATCAATATCATATGCACCATCAGATATTGCTGCATTCAAATAACTTTCAATTTCTGCAGTATTGCGTGTTGAACCAGCCGCAACCGCACTATCAACCAAAGTTGCACCACGATCGCCGTTAAGAAAACGAATAATTAACACACCATCCGTTAGCGCATCAGAAACACCATTACCATCAATATCAAAATTATAAGGTTCAACGTGTCCTGCAGTGTGAGAACGTTTTTGAGTATTACTACTAAATTCTTTTAGTACCTGAAATTGAGTTTGATTATCTTCATTATTTAGAAATTGGGGAATGGATAATTGAAAACCAATAAGGCTATACTCATCTTTCAAGTAAGGTATTTTAAGGGTGGGACGATGAATTAAATTAAGTTGCTCTTCGCTAAATTCGTTTAAATCAATGTTTTCTTGATTAAGTAAAGAAGGAAACTCAATTTTTGAAAA
>JALWPC010000190.1 GCA_026995265.1 Paracoccaceae bacterium | reverse complement strand
ACGCGGCCGAAAACCGTGTATTGGCCATCCAGCGAGCTATAATCGGTGAACATGATAAAAAACTGCGAATTGGCCGAATTCGGGTCATTCGAGCGCGCCATGCCGACCACGCCGGGGCCAAAATGCAGGTCAGAAAACTCCGCCGGAATGTCGGGCAGGTCAGAGCCGCCACGGCCTGCAAGTGCCGACTGATAGCCCTCACGCTTGCCAAATTGCACATCGCCGGTTTGGGCCATAAAGCCTTCAATCACGCGGTGAAAGACGATGCCGTCATAGGCGCCTTGCCGCGTTAAAGCCTTGATTTGCGCCACATGTTTGGGGGCAATATCGGGGCGCAGCAGGATTTCCACCGTGCCGTTGGCCTCGCCGGCGATTTCCAGCACCAGCACGTTTTCCGGGTCCATCTCCTGCGCCATGGCGGGGGCGGCGAGTGCCAGCCCCGCAACGGCCAGAAGCTTCAGGAAGCTACGGCGGATCATAGGTCTGCCGCCACTTTAACGGATTTCATCCGCCCCGGTTCTGCGGGGGGCTCGCCCTTGGGGATCGCGTCCACATGCTCCATGCCCTCGATCACGCGGCCATAAACCGTGTATTGGCCATTGAGGAAATGGCCATCCGCCAGCATGATGAAAAACTGCGAATTGGCCGAGTCGGGGTTTTGCGCCCGCGCCGCGCCCAAAACCCCGCGATCAAACGGCAGCTTGGAAAACTCCGCCTTCAGGTTGGGCTTGTCAGAGCCCCCCGTGCCCGCCATGCGCAGGTTGAAGCCGTCTTCCATGTCACCATTGGCCACATCGCCGGTTTGCGCCATGAAGCCATCAATCACGCGGTGAAAGGCGACGTTGTCATACTCGCCCGCACGGGCCAGCTCCTTCATGCGCGCCACATGGCCCGGGGCCACGTCGGGCAGCAGTTCGACAACCACCTTGCCGGTGTCGGTCTCAATGATAACGGTGTTTTCAGGGTCTTTGATCTCGGCCATATGCATCTCCTGTCTGGCGTTTTTACCAAGGTAATGGCGCGGCGGCCAAAGGAAAACCCCCTTCGCGGCTTTTCTTTTGTCGCAGCTTGGCCTAAACCCCGCGGTATGACGAACCCCATCCACATAATCGGCGGCGGCATGGCCGGGTCCGAGGCCGCCTGGCAGGTGGCGCAGGCGGGCCTGCCCGTTGTGCTGCATGAAATGCGGCCCAAGGTGGGCACCTTCGCCCATCAAACCGGCGATTTTGCCGAGCTGGTTTGCTCCAATTCCTTCCGCTCGGATGATGACGAGGGCAATGCTGTGGGCCTGCTCCACTGGGAAATGCGCCAGGCGGGCGGGCTGATTATAGACATGGCGGACACCCACGCCCTGCCCGCGGGCTCGGCGCTGGCAGTGGACCGCCACGCCTTTTCTGCAGCGGTGACCGCGCGCCTGCGTGCCCACCCGAATATCAGCTTTGAGACGGGCGAAATCACCGCCCTGCCCACCTGGGAAAACACCATAATCGCCACCGGCCCGCTGACCACCTCGGCGCTCGCCGAGGCCATTATGGCGGCAGGCGGCGAGGACGGGCTGGCGTTTTTCGACGCCATCGCCCCCAT
>JALWPC010000189.1 GCA_026995265.1 Paracoccaceae bacterium | reverse complement strand
AGCCTGGTGGCCGTCACCGCCAACGCCGCCGCCTGCGGGCTTTACCGCCACCTCGGGATGCAGGCTGTCGGCCATTATCACTATCGCAAGAAAGACTAAGCCATGACCCCCACCGCCCTTGACCTGCCCCAAGTTGACCCGCTCCCCGAAGGCACCGCCAAGTTTTTCGCTCTTTGCGAGGAAAAGCTCGGCCTCGTGCCCAATGTGCTGCGCGCCTATGCCCATAACATCGACAAGCTCAACGCTTTTTCGGCCATGTATAATGACCTGATGCTGGGGGAAAGCGGGCTGAGCAAGCTGGAGCGCGAGATGATCGCGGTGGCGGTTTCGGCTGAAAACCGCTGCTTTTATTGCCTTGTGGCCCATGGCGCGGCGGTGCGGGACCTGTCCGGCAAGCCCGAACTGGGCGAGGCGCTGGTGATGAATTACCGCGTAGCAGACCTCAGCCCCCGCGAACGCGCCATGCTGGATTTCGCGGTGAAAATGACGGTGGACAGCAAGAGCATCGAGGAGCCCGACCGGCAGACCCTGCGCGATGCAGGCTTCTCGGAGGCCGAAATCTGGGACATTGCGGCGGTGGCGGGCTTTTTCAACATGACCAATAAAATGGCCTCGGCCATTGATATGCGCCCCAACCCGGAATATCACGCACAGGCGCGCTAGGGGGTTGAGGCATACGACTATGGCCCACACCCATTGCGATGCTGGCCACAAGCGCAATGCCGGTTCAGCGGCGCGGGCAGAACATTCCCCCGTAAAACCAGGGTTAACGCGCCGCTTGCCGAGCGAAGCGAGGCGCGGTCCGGTGCTTTAGCACCGGATGAACTGGGGTGATGTGCAGCCGGACGTTCTGAGATGCGATGTGCGCCTATTTAGCATGGAAGGGCGAGTTTTCCTTAGATTAACCCATTGTAAAATAAACTTTATCAACAATAGCATGTGCGGTTACATCCTCAGATAGTATCTGTTCTACTCTCCTAGGAGAGTATACAGGCATAGGTGTCATATATTGTATTTATATCAATATGATAGGTGAAAATTTCTGAATGTGGATTTGACCAAAATATGGAAATGTGATCGTATTCGGATCCATAGCAAATTGGTCCGTTGAAAACCTGATAGGCGGTCCACAGCCTCGATGTTTCCGGCGCTAAAGCGCCGGACCGTGCCTCGCTTCGCTCGGCAAGCGGCGCGTCAACCATTGCACGTGTGGCAAGACCTCTCCCGCGCCGCACGGCGACATTGCACGCGGCCGATAGCCCTGCGGGTGTTGGCTTTACCTTCTGGACCAAAAATGCACCACTTGTTATCCTACCGCAAATCAGGAGGGGCCCAAGGCCAAACGCATTATTGTAAACCAGCAGGCGCTTGCGGCGCTCGGGGCCGAGCCGCTGGCAGCTTTACTTTTGGAGCTGGCCGAGGGCGATGCGGTGCTCAAACGGCGGTTGCGCTTGGTTCTGGCGGGGCCGGAACAGGCAGCACATGAGGTGCGTAAGCGGCTGGCCACCATCAGGCGCGCCAAAAGCTATATCGAGTGGGAAAAAGCCGTCGAAGTCGCGCGGGACCTGCTCGGGCAGCTCGCGACCATCACCGGTAAAGTGGCCTCGGCAAACCAGACCGAGGCGCTGGCTTTGCTCTGGCAATACATGGCGCTGGCCACCCCGGTTTTCGAGCGCACCAGTGAAATGTATGAGGCGCTGGAGGACGCGTTTTATCAGGGGTTCAAGGCGCTGCCCGCTCTGGCGACGGGCACCGACGAAATGGCGCTGGCGGAGGCGGTGTTTCAGGCCCTGCAAGACAATGACTATGACCAATACTCACGGCTCATCCCCTGCCTTGCCGAGGCCCTCGGGCCGAAAGGGCTGGCGGCGCTCAAGGCCAGGGTACTGGCGGTAGAGCTGCCAGAAAGCCCCGATCAGCGCGATGCGTTCAGCCAAAAATATTTCATCAGCAGCGCGCTGCAAGATATTGCCGATGCCGAGGGCGACGTGGATGCCTTTATCGCCCAATATGATGCCCACACCCGCACCATGCCCGCCATTGCCGCCGAAATCGCCACCCGCCTGCTGGCCGCCGGGCGGGCCGAAGAGGCGCTGGCCACGCTGAACGCCACCAGCCGCGACACCACCCGCTGGCCAGAATGGCACAGCGCCCGCCTTGCGGTGCTCGAAGCCCTTGGCCGCCTTGATGAAGCCCAGGCTCAGCGCTGGCAGCGCTTCACATCCACGCTTTCGGTGGAGGACCTGCGCGCCTATCTCAAGCGCCTGCCGGATTTCGAGGATTTCGAGGCCGAGGAAAAGGCGCTGGACCACGCCACCAGCTTCAAACCCACCGAAGTGGCGCTGGATTTCCTCCGGCAATGGCCCGCGCTGGAGCGCGCGGCGGCGCTGGTCCTGCAAGAAGGCCCGCGCCTGAACGGCAACGCTTATGAGGTCCTCACCCCGCTTGCCGAGGCGCTCTCGGCCCGCCACCCGCTGGCCGCCACGTTGGCCCACCGCGCCCTGATCACCTATGCGCTCGACAAGGCCCGCGCCGCGCGCTATCGCCACGCCGCCCGCCACTTGCTGGAATGCGAAAGCCTCGCTGCGCAGATCAGCGATTACGGCGCTTTTCCGAGCCACGCGGAGTTCCTCCGCCAGCTCCGCAAAACCCACGGGCGCAAGGCAAAATTCTGGGATTTGGTGGGCGCATAGCTTGCCACGCGGCGCAAGCTGTCGTAATTTGCCCAGACCCTTAGAAAGCGCGCCCATGCCCGAAACCCCTCTGATCAAAGCTCACGGCCTGACGGTAACACGCGGCAAGCGGGTGCTGCTCGACGCGGTGGATTTCGAGATTTGGTCCGGGGAGGCGCTCACCCTGATCGGCCCCAATGGTGCGGGCAAAACCACGCTAATCCGCGCCCTGATCGGGATGCTGCCCCATAGCGGCACCCTCACCCGCCGCCACGGCCTGCGCCTTGGCTACACCCCGCAAAAACTGCCTCTGGAGCAGCTCATCCCCATGCCGGTGGACCGCTTCCTTTCGCTTTCCGGCGAGCGCAGCCGCGAAAAGCGCCGCGAGATGCTGGCGCGCTGCGATGCGGCCCCTCTGCAAGACACCCAGATGGCCGCCCTTTCCGGCGGCGAGACCCAGCGGGTGCTCATGGCCCGTGCCCTGATGCGCCAGCCTGACCTGCTCATCCTCGACGAGCCAACCCAAGGCCTCGATTCCCCCGGCGAAGCGCGGTTTTACCAGTTGCTGGCCGAGATACGCGCCGAAACCGGCGTGGCGGTGTTCATGGTCAGCCACGACATCCACATGGTCATGGCGCAGTCAGACCGCGTGATCTGCCTGAACCGGCATATCTGCTGTTCCGGCACCCCGGGCGTGGTGAGTCAGGACCCGCATTACCTGGAGCTGTTCGGCCCCCGCGCCGGCATCGCCCCCTATCAACACCACCACCACGAGCATTGCAATCATGATTGACCCGTTCCTGATAAAAGCCGCCCTGGCGGGCCTGCTGGTGGCCTGGGTGGCCGCCCCCTTGGGTTGCCTCGTGGTCTGGCGGCGCATGGCTTATTTCGGCGACGCCACCGGCCACGCCGCCCTGCTCGGCGTAGCACTGGCCCTGAGCCTTTCTCTGCCACCAATACTGGGCGTGGTCGTGGTCGCCGCCGCCATGGCGCTTTCTGTGGCTTTTGCCACGCGCGGCGGATTCGCCGCCGATACCATGCTCGGGGTGTTCTCCCACGCCGCCCTGGCCATCGGGCTGGTGGCAGCGGCATTGCTTCCCGGGGTGCGGCTGAACCTGATCAACACGCTTCTGGGTGACATCCTCACGGTTTCCACTAATGAAATCATAATGATAGCCATCGGTGGCAGCGCCATTCTGGCGGTGCTCGCCTTTGCGTGGCGCGGCCTCCTCAACGCCACCCTCTCCCCCGAGCTTATGGCCGCCGAGGGTGGCTCGCTGTT
The DNA here is from genome assembly GCA_026995265.1 of Paracoccaceae bacterium. Lineage (GTDB taxonomy): Bacteria > Pseudomonadota > Alphaproteobacteria > Rhodobacterales > Rhodobacteraceae > UBA3077. The sequence continues at coordinate 2,663 of JALWPC010000189.1, read as the reverse complement.
GCGCGACAAGCTCATCTTCACCCTCTCGCTGGCCCTGTTCGTAGCGCTCTCCATGAAGCTGGTCGGCATCCTCCTGATCACCGCTCTGCTCATCCTCCCCGCCGCCGCCGCCGCCCCCTTGGCCCGCTCCCCCGAGCGCATGGTGGCCCTCACCGCCCTGGTCGGCAGCCTGTCCGTGCTCGGCGGGATGTGGATAAGCTGGGAGGCCGACACTCCGGCCGGCCCGTCAATTATCGTGGTGTCAGCCGCATTGTTTGCACTTACAAACCTCGGACCAAGCGGCAGGGCGTGATGCTCGCTTAGATGAGTATTTATGGAAGAATGAAGACAGCTTCTATTTTTCAGAAATACTCTGGGGTGAGCGCAGCGAGGGGCAAAGCCCCTTTCAGAGCTTGCAACACAACCATAAGGTTGAGCGCGGCGCGGACGTGATCCCGTCACAGGTGCAATGGTTGACGCGCCGCCACCGAGCGAAGCGAGGCGCGGGTCCGGGGCTTTAGCCCCGGATAATCTTAGCTACAGTCCGGCAATTGGCTTTCATAAAGGTTCGCGCGGTTTTGCACTTGCCGAGCCACGTTCAAAAGCCAATCCTGCCCGCGATAGCTGCCCGCATTATAGCCGCCATGGCCCTGGTGATAAGCCAGATACTGATGATAGGCGTCCCCCATGGCAATGCCGTTGCGCCGCTTGGATTCAGACATATACCAGCCGATGAAATCGGTGGAATCGCCAAAATCCGTGCGTCGCGCATGGCGCCGCCCGGTGGCCTGCTGGTATTCGGCCCATGTGCCATCCAACGCCTGGGAAAACCCGTATGCGGTGGAAACCCGACCCGTGGGAATAGAGCCTAAAAAGAAGGTGCGCCGGGTTTTGGCGCGGGAGCGAAAGGCGCTTTCTTTCCAGATAATCGCCATTTGCACCGAAATCGGCGCGCCCCATACGGCCTCGGCTTTGCGCATATCGCGCAACCAGCCCGGGCGCTGGCCGAGAATGGCGCAGGCGTCATCCTGCCGCGCGGGCGGCTGAGATTCTCTGACGCAAGATGCAAGGATAAGCACCAATAAAATGGCGGATTTACGCATGGCCTGACTCGATATACACTGCTTTTATTGTATTTTCACCCATCAAGCCCGAAAAAGCGGGCAAAATCAAGGGTAGTTACAACACAAAGGCGAGAATGAGCGGTAAAGCGAGCACCGCCAGCAGGGTCGAGACCACCACCAACCCCGCCACTTCTGCCGCATCCGCCCCGTATTTCTCGGCTAGCATATAGGAGGTGACGGCCACCGGCGTGGCCACCTGCACCACCAGCGCCGCAAAGGCGACCGAAGGCAGGCCCAGCCACAGCCCGAGCCCCGCCGGCACCGCCACACAGACCACCAGCTTCAGCAGGGAAAGCCCGAAGGCGCGCCCGAGCGATGCAGGCTTGAGGCGGGTTATGGCCACGCCGAGGGTGATCAGCATCAGGGGAATTGCGATCTGCCCGAGCAGCTCCAGCGTGTTCATGCCCCACTTTGGCAAAGTCCAGCCATTGGCCAGAAAGACCGAGCCAAAAACCGTCGCCCACACAATGGGTTGCCTAAGGGCCGAGCGCGGCGAGCCATGGCCGGAAACCAGCCAAACCCCGAGGGTGAAGGAGAGAAACGCCATCACCGCAAACACCACCACCGCGTAATCAAACCCCGCCTGCCCGAAGGCGAAAAACGCCAGCGGCAGGCCAAGGTTGCCGGTATTGCCAAACACCAGCGGCGCCAGAAATGTGCGCTGGCTTAAGCCCCCAAGGCGCAGCAGCAGGGCCGAGACCAGCGCCACACCAAGATAGGCCAGCGCGGCGGAAAGGGCGGTGATTTTCAGGGCCGCCGGGTCAATCTCTGTTTTTACCAATGCGGTGAAAATCAGCGCAGGCACAGACAGGTTCATCGTCAGCCGCGTGACAAACTGCACCTTATACTCAAACCCGAGCGCCGCCCAGGCAAAGCCCACCCCCGCCAGCAGGATCACCGGCGCGATGATTTGCAGAATCTCCAGCGCCAAAAGCATAGCCGTTATCCTTATCTGTTTGGGCCGGTGGACATCCTGCCCAAGCTTCCTATATATATGCCGAAAGCTGAACAGGTAACACAAGCAATGAAACAGCAGGTCGCAAAATTTTCTTTAGGGCAGGTGGTCAAGCACCGGGTTCACCCGTTTCGCGGGGTAGTTTTTGATGTGGATGCCGAGTTTAACAACTCCGAGGAATGGATCGAAAACATCCCCGAGGATATTCGCCCTGATCGTGACCAGCCGTTTTACCACCTGTTTGCCGAGAATGAATCTTCTTACTACGTGGCCTATGTATCCGAGCAAAACCTGTTGCAGGATGATAGCAACGAGCCTGTCGACCACCCCGATGTGGGGGAAATGTTTGGCGAATTCAGCAACGGGATCTACAGGCTGGGTGCCCACCTGCACTAACGTTAATAGCCGAGCGCGCAGCCGTCTTTGCGCGGGTCAGAACCGGCCATAAGCACGCCTGTTTTGGCATCAATCCGAATGGCCTGCGCCCCGCCAAGGGCGGTTTCCGGCGTAGTGACGGTGTGGCCCAGCGCTGCCAGCCGCGCGCGGGTATCCGCACCATAGCCCCGCTCCAGCGCCAACTCACCGGCGTGGGCAAAGCTGCGGGG
>JALWPC010000188.1 GCA_026995265.1 Paracoccaceae bacterium | reverse complement strand
TGCGTCTCTTGTGATGGTGGTGGTTTGCGCAAAACGGTCGGTGATGCTGCTTAGGTAGCCGTTTACATCGTAGGTGAATGTTTTTAGAGCATTTCCTGTGTTTAGGTCTATGGTTTTTAAGGCTTTGGCTGTGTTGCTGAAAACCTTGGCGGTATTGTCTGAAAGTCTATAGAGCCATTGACCAAAGGAAAGACCAAGTTTTTTAAAGCTTGGTGATACTGAGACTTTTCTAATACGATGATTGTCCCTGTCTGCTATATAGAGGTTACCTAGGGCATCTACAGTGACACCATGGGGATAGTTCAAAGAAGCCTGCGAGGCATCGCCTCCATCACCACTAAAACCATAAGTGCCATTACCTGCTACGGTGGTGATAATACCTGAAGTATCTACTTTTCTAATACTACTATTGTATATGTCTGTTATATAGAGGTTACCTAGGGCATCTACAGTAACATCAATGGGACCGTTCAAAGAAGCCTGTGTAGCATCGCCTCCATCACCACTGAAACCAAAAGTGCCATTGCCTGCTACGGTGGTGATAATACCTGAAGTATCTACTTTTCTAATACGACTATTGTAATGATCTGCTATATAGAGGTTACCTAGGGCATCTACAGTGACACCAATTGGGTAGCCCAAAGAAGCCTGTGTAGCATCGCTTCCATCACCACTAAAACCATAAGTGCCATTACCTGCAACCGTGGTGATAATACCTGAAGTATCTACTTTTCTAATACGATAATTGAACCTGTCTGCTATATAGAGGTTACCTAGTGCATCTACAGTGACACCATGGGGATAGTTCAAAGTAGCCTGTGTAGCATCGCCTCTATCACCACTGAAACTAGCAGTTCCATTACCTGCAACCGTAGTGATAATACCTAAAGTATCTACTTTTCTAATACGATGATTGTGTGTGTCTGCTATATAGAGGTTACCTAGAGCATCTACAGTGACCCCAATGGGATAGTTCAAAGCAGCCTGCGTAGCATCACCTCCATCACCACTGAAACTAGCAATTCCATTACCTGCTACGGTAGTGATAATACCTGAGGTATCTACTTTTCTAATACGATGATTGTTATAATCTGCTATATAGATGTTACCTAGGGCATCTACAGTGACACCAGTTGGGTAGTGCAAAGTAGCCTGCGTAGCATCGCCTCCATCACCGCTGAAACCCAAAGTGCCATTGCCTGCTATGGTAGTGATAAGCAAACTATCTATGCTTTGAGCTAAAGGAGGCATCTCTGCCTCTGCAATACTCCACCCATTTGCCACATGAGAGTTAGTATTGGCACTTGACGCAATATGGAGTGTAATCGTCTTACTTGCACCATACTCTATCTTACTACGTCCGATGACATTGGTACTGCTTCCACCTGCTTTTGCCCAGGCTTGAGACCAGGCAGAAGTTGCACTTAAGTAGACAAGATTATATTTATACACTGCCCTTATCGTCGCTGTGACTTTCCCTGAGACATTGTGACCAGAGGCATCTTTACCATCCCACTTAAACGAAAGATTATTTAATTGGTTCAGAGAGACTGTTTTTTTAAATACCCTACCTGCTACACTGCAAGTCAC
>JALWPC010000187.1 GCA_026995265.1 Paracoccaceae bacterium | reverse complement strand
ATGAACGGAAATTTCGCGAGCGCCACCCCTTCCGCGCTGACCCCAACGCCCTGAAAGCCATCCGCCGCGAGGCTAAACGTTTTGAAAAACCCGCGCGCGCGAAGGCCGACATCGGCGCGTTGCTGGCGCTGGCCTATCCCGACCGGATCGGCAAGCTGCGGGCGGGCGGCAAGGGGCGCTATCTGCTCAGCGGCGGCAAGGGCGCGGTGATGCCCGAGGGCGACCCGCTGGCCACGCCCCTGATCGTTGCGGCGGCGCTTGACGGCGATATTCGCGAGGCGCGGGTGCGGCTGGCCGCGCCCCTGCGGGAGGCGGATTTGCGGCGCTGGTTTGGCGATCAACTGGTGGAAACCCCGATTTGTGCGTGGTCCAAACGCGAGCGCATGGTGGTGGCGCGCCAGCAACTTCGCCTCGGCGCGATAGCGCTGGAGGACCGCCGCTGGCAAGACCCGCCGGAGGCAGCAGTGGCGGCGGCGATTATCGAGGGCATCCGCGACATGGGGCCGGACTGCCTGAACTGGGCGGCGCCTGCGCGATTGCTGCGGGCGCGGGTCGAGTGGCTGCGGGCCCGCGGCGAGGCCCTGCCCGCCATGGATGATGCGGCGCTTTTGGCCGATCTGGAAAGCTGGCTCGGGCCTTACTTGGGCCGCTGCCGCAATCGCACCGACCTGGGAAAGCTGGACCTTGTGGCCCCGCTCAAAGCCCGTCTTGGCTGGGAGGGGGAGAAGCTGCTGGACCGCCTCGCGCCCGCCAGCATCACGGCCCCCACCGGCACCACCTTGCCGGTGGATTACAGCACCGAGCCGCCGATGGTCTCGGTGCGTTTGCAGGAAATGTTCGGCCTGACCGTGCATCCGACGGTTGGGCCAGACCGCATCCCGCTGCTGATAGAGCTGCTCTCCCCCGCCCGCCGCACGGTGCAAACCACGGCGGATTTGCCGCGGTTCTGGGAGACGTCTTATGCCGACGTGCGCAAGGATATGCGCGGTCGCTACCCCCGCCACCCATGGCCGGAAGACCCCTCCCTTGCGCCGCCAACAAAGCGGATAAAACCCCGGGGCACCTGAGCCGGACGGCGCGCAACGGGCGGTAAAACCCGATGGCCGGGCAGGGGCTTTTGCGGGGCTAGATTTGTTTGCTGGGCATCCGCACCACCAGCCCGTCGAGCTCGGGTGTCACCTTTACCTGGCAGGTCAGCCGTGAAGTGCGCTCGTCCGGCTCGAAGGCGAAATCCAGCATGTCGGATTCCATGTCGTCCTTCGGGGGGAGCTTGTCCACCCACTCATCCACCACATAAACGTGGCAGGTGGAGCAGGCGCAGGCCCCGCCGCAATCGGCTTCGATGCCCGGAATGTCGTTATCCCGCGCGCCTTCCATCACGGTCAGGCCCTCTTCGACCTCCACCACGTGCTCGGTGCCGTTATGCTCAATATAGGTAATCTTAGCCATGTCTGCCCTCGGGAATTTGGTTTCGCCTACGTATCTAACCCCTATTGCAAGGTATTTCCAGATGCGATTGTGCCGCGCGCCTATACATCCGGTTTAAACTAAAATTTAACTATGTTTATCAATAATTTGATGCACCTTGTA
>JALWPC010000186.1 GCA_026995265.1 Paracoccaceae bacterium | reverse complement strand
CCGAAATATCCAGCAGAGCCGGATTGTCGCGGATCTCCACGGAGCTATTGACGTACTCCAGGCCCGAGAACCCGTCGATGGTCTCCAGTGCGGGGTTCTCGTAAATATCTATGTATCCATACAGCTCGTTAATTTCGTTCGGCTCATTGATAGAGACCAGGCTGCTGTTGCCGTAAATGGCCACATCCCCATCGATTCGACTCAGCGCAGATAAGCCATCAGCATTCTGGAGTGACTCGTTGTCGTATATATATACAGATCCTTCAACTGTACCGAGCATATTCAGTCCGTCAATATTCTCCAAGCTGTCATTTTTAGCGATGTACATATCCCAATGAACTTTCTCTAACGATGAGAACCCATCAATGTTGGTCATTAACGGATTGCCGCCGATGTACAACCCTCCCGGCACAATCACCAAATTAGAGAGGCCACCCGTATCGATGAGGCTATCATTGTAAGTAATAATAACATCCCCACGAACCTCTTCCAATTTGGATAATCCATCCAGATTCGTGATCATAGGAATGTCGTCCAACATCAGATCTCCGACACTCACAATATTGGAGAGACCGTCCAAGTTTTGTAGTTGCGGAAGACTACCTAATATGAGATACCCCGGAACTATGGTGATCTTTGAGAGTGCATCCAGATTTTTGACATCCACCCCAGCAATGGAAATCATACCTTCTTCACTCCGAACCGCTTCCCCGATCCTCTGAAGTGATGAGAGCCCATCAATACTGGTCAAGTTGTGGACATCTATGATTTTGAGATGCCGACCAATCTCCGTCAAGCTATAAAGAGCATCTACATTTTCCAGACTACCGACATACTCAAAGATCAAATCTTCCCCAACATACTCCAAGTTCTCCAATCCATCTAAACTCCGAATAGCATTTGCGTCATATAGCCAAACAGACTCGGATACCGTCCGCAAACACTTCAGTGCAGACAGATCCGTAACTTTATCGCCTCTGATGTGGATGGTCCCATCGAGCGATGTGCATCCCTGTGCTTTATACACATCACTCGGATAGTTTAGGTCGTAATGTCCCGAGCACTTCACCGTCCGATCACAAGACAGCTCTGCCGTTGTCCCGGAGTCCGATGTTCCAGAATCGACCGTCGCAGCAGAGTCGGAATCCGATGTCTCTCCTTCCGATGTCTCACCAGATGTGTCCACCGCCCCGGTCGCGCTCGATGTGTCCACACGGCTCCCCTCCTGCGTATCCTCACGATCCGGCGGCCCTCCTTTGTCCGCCCCGGAACAGCCCACGTGCATCCCAAGTACCGAAAGCACACCGGCCCAGCGAAGCAAAACCCGATACGGATGTCCTGTTTTAGCGACAATCACTGGGACCTCCCGGCCGACTTGAGATCGTGCAAAGCTCGAGGTGGACCTCCAGATCCAGCGGGAGAAAGGAGCTCACTCGCAGTCCCCGCCGTTGCTGATCGTCATGGTCCCACCGACAGCGACCCCCGCGAAGAGGGCCGCGACATCCGCATCGCAGAGCAGCGGGTTGTCGGTGATGATGACATCGCGGATGACATTCGTCAGGTTCTGGAGGCCGCTGATGTCCTCCAGGCT
>JALWPC010000185.1 GCA_026995265.1 Paracoccaceae bacterium | reverse complement strand
CGGTTACTCGATGATCTTGCTGACGACGCCGGCGCCGACGGTGCGGCCGCCTTCGCGGATGGCAAAGCGCAGCTTCTCTTCCATGGCAATCGGCTGGATCAGCTCCACCGTGACCTTCACATTGTCACCCGGCATCACCATTTCCGTGCCCTCCGGCAGCGTCACAACACCGGTCACATCGGTGGTCCGGAAATAGAATTGCGGCCGGTAATTGGTGAAGAACGGCGTGTGCCGCCCGCCCTCGTCCTTGGTCAGGATATAGGCCTCGGCCACAAACTTGGTGTGCGGCGTGATCGAACCCGGCTTGCACAACACCTGCCCGCGCTCAACCCCATCGCGCTCAATGCCCCGCAACAGCGCGCCGATATTGTCGCCCGCCTCGCCGCGGTCCAGCAGCTTGCGGAACATCTCAACACCCGTGCACACCGTCTTCTTCGTCGGCCGGATGCCAACAATCTCAACCTCGTCGCCAACATTGACAACACCGCGCTCGACACGCCCCGTCACAACCGTGCCACGGCCCGAAATCGAGAACACATCCTCGATCGGCATCAGGAACGGCTGGTCAATCGGACGGTCCGGCGTCGGAATATACTCGTCAACCGCATTCATCAGCGCCTTGATCGAGGTCTCGCCAATCTCGGGGTTCTTCCCCTCCAGAGCCGCCAGCGCCGAGCCCTTGATGATCGGAATCTCGTCACCCGGAAAATCATACGAGGACAACAGCTCGCGGATCTCCATCTCCACAAGCTCCAAAAGCTCCTCGTCGTCAACCTGGTCAACCTTGTTCATGTAGACAACCAGCGCCGGAACCCCGACCTGGCGCGCCAGCAGAATGTGCTCGCGCGTCTGCGGCATCGGGCCGTCCGCCGCCGACACAACCAGAATCGCGCCGTCCATCTGCGCCGCCCCGGTGATCATGTTCTTCACATAGTCCGCGTGACCCGGGCAGTCCACATGCGCATAGTGGCGCTTGTCCGTCTCATACTCCACATGCGCCGTCGAAATGGTGATCCCCCGCGCCTTCTCCTCCGGCGCCGCATCAATCGCGTCATACGCCTTGAACTCGCCAAAATACTTGGTGATCGCCGCCGTCAGCGTCGTCTTGCCGTGGTCAACGTGGCCAATCGTGCCAATGTTCACATGCGGCTTCGTGCGCTCAAATTTCTGTTTTGCCATTTCAACTTCCTGTAGGTTCTGGACGCCCGCCAGGGCGGGCGCCCGCTTGTTTATTCCCTGATGACGTGCACGCCGTGCCTGCTCGCGCGAAATTCACCTTCATAAGAGGCCAGAGTGATGTCGCCCGAGCCAGTCACGCGCGCATCTACCCCATTTGCATGGCCATGAAAAGCCACATCACCAGAACCGATGATGCTGGCGGCAAACGGCGTCGCCGTACCGCCCTTGATAACGATGTCGCCCGAGCCGTTAATGCTGGCATGAACCGGCCCCTGCACGAAGGCCACATGAATATCGCCAGAGCCGTTGACCTGGGCATCCAGACCGCCATTGGCAGCGCCCAGGTAAAGATCGCCGGAGCCATTGACCTGGGCCTCAGCCTCGCCGCCAATATCGCCAAGGCGCAGATCGCCCGA
>JALWPC010000184.1 GCA_026995265.1 Paracoccaceae bacterium | reverse complement strand
TAATCCACAAACGCCTTTTCAATCACAAACTGCCCGGGCTCGCTGTTGGAGCCCTCCTCCATCCCCGCCGCCTCGCATATCTCCTTATGCTCGGCCAGCATGGCCATGGAGCCGCAGATCATCACACGGTCGGTTTCAGGGGTCAGCGCCGCACCCGTGGCGGCCTCGAAACGGCCATCCCGCAACCAGTCGGTCATCCGGCCCATTTGCGGGCTCTCCTCCCGCGTGGTGGTGCTGATATAGCTGAGCTTATCCCCCACAACCTCTTGTAAAAGCTCATCTTCTTCTATCTGAGCCATCAGGCTTTTGCCGTAATCCAGCTCTTTGACCTCGCGGCAGGTTTGCGTCAGGATCACCTCGTCAAACTTCTCATAGGTCTCCGGGTCGCGCATGACGCTGGCAAAGGGGGCAATGCCGGTGCCGGTGGAAAACATGATCAGCCGCTTGCCGGGCAAGAGCGCATCATGCACCAATGTGCCCACAGGCTTTGGGCGAATCAAAATCTCCTCACCCACCTTCAGGTGTTGCAACTTGCTGGTCAGAGGGCCATCGGGCACCTTGATGGAGTAAAACTCCAATGTCTCGGCCCAGTTGGGCGAGGCAATGGAATAGGCGCGCAACAGGGGCTTGTCGCCATCGGGCAGCCCGATCATCACGAACTCGCCGGAGCGAAACCGCAGGCTGGCGGGCCGTTCACAGGTGAAGGAAAAGGTTTTATCCGTCCAGTGGTGGACCTTGCTGACCTTCAACGAATCCAGCCCGCGATAGGCCCTGGGTAACTCGACATTCATATTTGTTCTCCTTCACGGGCGGTATAACCCCATCTGGGCGCAGGTCAAACCGCAAATTTGGCGCAACATAGCCGCAACCGCCCTTATGACATTGACCTATGTCATGGGAGCGGTTAACAAAGTGCCTGTAAGGAAGGCGCAATTCGGTGCCTTTTAGCCGTGTCATTCAAGCGGCGCACATAATCGCCGCAATATACGGATAAACATGACCAATTTTAGTGATTTGAACCTTGATGAAAAGGTTCTCAAAGCCGTAGCCGAAGCCGGCTATGAAAAGCCAACGCCCATTCAGGCCGAGGCGATTCCCCATGCGCTGATGGGCAAAGATGTGCTGGGCATCGCGCAAACGGGCACCGGCAAAACCGCCTCTTTTACCCTGCCGATGATCACCATTCTGGCGCAGGGCCGCGCGCGGGCGCGTATGCCCCGCTCGCTCATCCTCTGCCCCACGCGGGAGCTGGCCGCGCAGGTGGCCGAGAATTTCGAGAATTACGGCAAGTATCACAAGCTTTCCATGGCGCTGCTCATCGGCGGGGTGAGCTTCAAGGATCAGGACCGCCTGATTGACCGCGGCGTGGATGTGCTCATCGCCACCCCGGGGCGCCTGCTCGACCATTTCGAGCGCGGCAAGCTGATGCTCACCGGTGTGCAGGTAATGGTGGTGGACGAGGCCGACCGGATGCTCGACATGGGCTTCATCCCCGACCTAGAGCGCATCTTCAAGCTCACGCCGTTCACCCGCCAAACCCTGTTTTTTTCGGCCACCATGGCACCGGAAATCACCCGGATCACCCAGGAATTCCTGCACAACCC
>JALWPC010000183.1 GCA_026995265.1 Paracoccaceae bacterium | reverse complement strand
AGCACAGCTCCGGCGTGGCGTATTGGTTGGGCGATTGCTCATGGGGCAGCACGATGTTCAGGCTCACCGATTTGCCGCCGACATCCGCCGCGCCTCGGTTGCCCGCCTCCATCACCCCCGGCCCGCCACCGGTGCAGACGACATAATCCTTGCCGCCGGTCTTCAGGCTTTCCTCGGTGCAGATGCGGGCAAACGCGCGCGCTTCGGTATAATACCGTGACAGACCCGCCAGCGTTTCGGTGCGGGCCTTGTCCTTGAAATCGGGGTCGGGTATCCGCGCGCCGCCAAACAGCACCACGGTGCTTTCCACCCCTGCCTCGGTCAGCGCCATTTCCGGCTTGAGCAGCTCCAACTGCAAGCGCACAGGGCGCAGCTCGTCGCGGCACAGAAAATCGGGGTCGGCAAAGGCCAACCGATAGGTGGGGGCGCGGGTTTGCGGGGTGCTCACCACGTCTTGCGATTTGGCAATGTCAACACGGGCATCGGGGAAACGGCGGGGTTTGGGGCTCATGAGTCTCGTCCTGCTATCATAGGGAGTGCAGGATTGCAGAGTTCAGGCCCGAAGACCAGTCAACTCTCCGAAAAAAACGCACCCCGTTTCCGAGGTGCGTTCCGGTCTGGTGTAAGCCGGAAACTTACGCCTCGACTTTCACCTTTTCCGCCTCGATCGGGCGGGATTTGGCGATTTCGATTTTGCGGGGTTTCAGGGCTTCGGGCACCTCGCGCACCAAGTCCACATGCAGCAGGCCGTTTTCGGTCACCGCATCGGTGGCGCGCACGTGGTCGGCAAGCTGGAAGCGCTTTTCAAAGGCGCGTGTGGCGATGCCGCGATGCAGGAAATGCGGCTCATCGTCGGTTTCGGCCTTTTTACCGGAAATCACCAATTGGCCGTCGCGGGCCTCGATGGAAAGTTCGTCATCGGCAAAGCCGGCCACGGCGATGGTAATCCGGTAGGCGTCCTCGCCGGTTTTCTCGATATTATAAGGGGGGTAGCCGGAGCCGCCATCGGTGCGGGTCACGTTATCCAGAATGCTGGCGAGGCGGTCAAAGCCGACGGTTGAACGGTAAAGCGGTGTTAGGTCAAAATTTCGCATAGGGTATCCTCCATTGAGCGACACAAATTTGCGGCCATCCCGAAGGACCGGCCAAAGTTTACAGGCCCGTTTGGCGCCTGATACGCTTTATTTAGGCGGGTTGTTTTCGGTTTCAAGGGGGGCTGGCTCATGTTCCATCGCAATTTGCTTGGCCGCCTTGGCCCCCAGCACTTTCAGCGTTTCCACCTGCCCCACAAGGTTGCCGCTGCCCGTTGACAGTTTGTTGACCGCCGCGGCGTGGCTGGCCTGGGCCTGGGTGAGACGCTCGCCGATTTTTTCCATGTCTTCGGTGAAGCCGACGAATTTGTCATAGAGCCGCCCGGCCCGCTTGGCGATCTCCAGTGCGTTCTTGTTGCGGCGGTCAATCGACCACAGGTTATCCACCGTTTTCAACGCCACCATCAGGTTGGTGGGCGAGGCGATGACGATATTGCGCTCGGTGGCGTAATGGGCAAGGTCGGGGCTTGCCTGCACCGCCTCGGAAAAGGCGCTTTCAATGGGCATGAACAGGATGACGTAATCCACCGAGCCATCGTCCAGCTCGTGGTATTTCTTGGCGCTGAGCTCGTTGATCCGGTCTTTTACCGCTGCCACATGGGCTTTCATATGTGCGGCCCGCGTGGCCTCGTCCTCGGCGTTCACCGCGCGTTCATAGGCCACCAGCGACACCTTGCTATCCACCACCAGCCGCCGCCCGCCGGGCAGGTTCACCACCACATCGGGGCGAAACGCCTGCCCGTCCTCGCCGCGATAATGGCTCTGCACCTCGTATTCTTCGCCCGCGCGAAGCCCTGAGCGCTCCAGAATACTGGCCAGCACCATCTCTCCCCAGGCGCCCTGCTTTTGCCGGTCGCCCTTCAGGGCTTTGGCGAGGTTGTGGGCTTCCAGCGACACTTCGGCGCTCTGGCGGGTCAGGGCCTCGATCTGGTGTTTGAGCGCCACCCTGTCCCGGCCCGCCGCCTCATGCACGCCGCGCAGCTCGGCCTCGAACTTGCCGATATGCTCCTTGAGCGGTTGCAGCACGTCTTGCAGGCGCTGGCGGTTCTGGCGCTCGAAGCGCTCGCCGTGGGTCTCCATCACCTGCCCCGCCAGCGCCTTGAACTCGGCCTTCAGGCGCTCGCCGTTCTCATTCAGCAGGGCGAGCTTCTCGGCGTTGTTTTGCTGCTGCATCTCCAGCTCGGTGTGCAGCCGCACGTTTTCCTCACGGGCGGCGCGCAGGTCGTTGACCAGCTCGGCCAGCTGGGCCTCGTAACCCTCGGCCTGCCGCTGTGCGCCCATCGCCTCGGCTTCGGCCCGCGCCAGTGCGGGTTTGCGCCTTGTCACAAAAGCCCAAAGCGCGGCTATGGCGAGGCCAGCGAGAAGGGCCTTGATCCAGTCGGGGCTGGCGTGCAGGTCGGATAATAATTGCTCGAACATCGGGACTCCTTTTCCCCCAGTCTAGCGCATCGAACAAATGCTGAACAGAGGTTTTAGTGTGGCGGAAGCGATCCAAGCCCGGATAGTGCCGCCATTTCAGCGGCTGTTTTGGGTGGCCTCGGCACATTTTTTGGCGCGCTTCAGCCGCTTCAAGACAGCTTTGATCTGGGCTTGAGGGTGCACATTGACAGCGCACGGTCTGAGGCGACACCAGGAGGCTGGGTGAACCCTGATATTATCGCTTTCAACGGGGTGTTCCACTCGGGTTTGATTGCCCTTACTAAACCGGTTTAGTAAGGGCAATCGGGCGCCGTGTTTTGGCGCGTTTGGGGTTGATGCTTAAAGGGGGCATGGAATCCGATTGGGCTTATTGAAACCGGTGTTAAATCCGTTTCCGTAGACGCGTCTACAGAGACAGATCTAAACTAATCAAGGTAGATTTTAGCATATCGCACACCCCTTAAGGGGAAGTGCGCGGCTAAGCCCAAACCGCCGTTTGCCAAATCCGCACCGTGGGCTTGCACTTTCACCACTGAATGCGTATCTCTGGGCAAATCCATTTTCCCGACTCAGGAGCCAGAGCATGGCAAAGGCAAATCCGTTCCAGTTTATCCAGCAAGTGCGCTCGGAAATCTCCAAGGTGGCGTGGCCCACACGGCGCGAAACCCTGCTGACCACCGCCATGGTGTTCGCCATGGCCTTCTTCGCCGCGCTGTTCTTTGGATTGGTGGACCTGATTATCCGCTCGGGGTTGGAGGGAATTTTGGCGCTCGCTTCCTCTTGATCTAAGCGGCATTTGCCGTTATAGGCAGAGCTTCTACCCGAGACTTGCGCGCTTCGATTCGTCGGCGCGCTTTGTTTTGTTTGGGAGACGGGGCGCAAGCCTTTGAAAGCATTATATAAATCGTAGCACAGGCTACAGCATTGAAGGCACGGGCAAAAATGGCGAAACGCTGGTATTCGGTAAGCGTCCTTTCGAATTTCGAAAAGAAAGTCGCGGAAGCGATCGAAGACGCTATTGTGCAACAGGGCTTGGAAGACGAGATCGAGCAGGTTCTGGTGCCCACCGAAGAGGTGCTGGAAATGCGCCGCGGCAAGAAGGTGACCCGCGAGCGCCGCTTTATGCCCGGCTATGTGCTGGTGAAAATGGAAATGACCGACCGCGCCTATCATGCGATCAACAATATCAACCGCGTAACCGGGTTCCTCGGGGCGCAGAACACGCCCTCGCCGATGCGGGATTCCGAAGTGGCGCGCATTCTGAACCAGGTGGACGAGAGCGCCGATGCGCCGCGCAACCTGATCTTCTTTGATGTCGGCGAGCAGGTCAATGTGATTGACGGCCCGTTTGAGGGTTTCTCGGGCATGGTTGAGGATGTGGACCAGGAAAACGCCCGCCTCAAGGTGACCGTATCCATTTTTGGCCGGGCTACGCCGGTCGAACTCGAATTCACGCAGGTGAGCAAAACCACCTGAGTGTCAACCGGTGGGAGGTTGGGGCCTTGGCTGCAACCGCACCACTATACCATGCCGCACCCGCGGCGATGATGAACAAAGGAGGCCAAGATGGCCAAAAAAGTTGCTGGCACGATGAAGCTGCAAGTGCCCGCCGGACAGGCAAACCCCTCGCCCCCCGTTGGCCCGGCCCTGGGTCAGCGCGGGCTGAACATTATGGAGTTCTGCAAGGCGTTCAACGCCAAGACCCAGGAGATTGAGTCCGGCGCACCCTGCCCGACGATTATCACCTATTACGTGGACAAGTCCTTCACCATGGACATCAAGACGCCACCGGCTTCTTATATGCTCAAGAAGGCTGCCAAGGTGAAATCCGGTGCCACCACCCCTTCGCGGGAGATCGTGGGTTCGGTGACCCTGAAACAGGTGAAAGAGATCGCCGAAGCCAAGATGAAAGACCTGAATGCGGTTGACATCGAGGGCGCTGTGAAAATCATCATGGGCTCGGCCCGCTCGATGGGTATCGAGGTAAAGGGGTAGATCATGGCTAAAGTTGGAAAGCGTTATGCAGCCGCGAAAGCTGCGTTTGAAGGCAAGGCGGAGCTCTCGGTCGAGGACGCTGTAGCACTGGTAAAGGCCAATGCCACCGCCAAGTTTGACGAAACCGTCGACATCGCCTTTGTGCTGGGGGTTGACCCCCGCCATGCCGACCAGATGGTGCGCGGCGTTGTTGCTCTGCCCAACGGCACCGGCAAAACCGTGCGCGTAGCGGTGTTTGCCCGTGGCGACAAGGCTGACGAGGCCAAGGCGGCGGGTGCCGATATTGTCGGCGCAGAAGACCTGATGGAAAGCATCCAGCAGGGCAACCTTGATTTTGACCGCTGCATTGCCACGCCCGACATGATGCCCATCGTTGGCCGTCTGGGTAAGATCCTCGGCCCCCGCAACCTGATGCCCAACCCGCGGGTTGGCACCGTGACCACGGACGTCAAGGCGGCTGTGGAAGCGGCCAAAGGTGGCGAGGTGCAGTTCAAGGCCGAGAAAGCCGGTGTGGTGCATGCGGGCATTGGCAAGGCGTCTTTCGACGCGGCCAAGCTGGCGGAGAACGTGAAGGCGATTATTGCCGCCGTGAACAAGGCCAAGCCCAGCGGGGCCAAGGGCACCTATATGAAGAAGATCGCCCTGAGCTCCACCATGGGCCCGGGCGTGACGCTTGATGTCGCGGCAGCGACTGCCGAATAAGAGTTCCCCGCAAGGGGTTTGGGTGGGCCCCCGGGCCTGCCTTTCGTCCGAGATAGCGGGTGCCGCAAGGCATAATTCCTGCTTGAGACGGAAGCAAAAGAAACCAGAAGGCCGCTGGCCCGAGGTTTTGGCTGGTTCCGTAAGGACCGAAGCGCCGGCGCATCCGTGCCGGTGAATTTGAGCCGGAGGGGGCAACCCTTCCATAAACTGGAGCAAATCTGTGAATAGAGCCCAAAAAGAAGCGGTGGTCGCCGAACTCGACCAGATCTTCACGGACTCTGGTGTGATTGTGGTTGCACATTACACCGGTCTTACAGTTGCAGAGATGACGGACCTGCGCCTGCGTATGAAAGACGCCGGCGCAACGGTTCGCGTTGCCAAAAACAGGCTCGCCAAAATCGCTTTGAGCGGAAAACCATTTGAAGAAATGGGTGATCTGCTCAAGGGCCAGGCTGTGCTTGCGTATTCCGAAGATCCGGTATCCGCAGCCAAAGTTGCCCAGGCGTTTGCCAAGGAAAACGAAAAACTCGTTATTCTTGGCGGCACCATGGGCGGCACGGTGCTTGACCCTGCCGGTGTGAAAGCCGTGGCTGCCATGCCAAGCCGTGAAGAGGTTCTGGCCTCTATTGCGGCTTGTCTTACGGCCCCGGCCAGCAACATCGCGGGCGCTGTTGGCGCACCTGCAAGCAATATCGCTGGTATACTTTCTACCATCGAAGAGCAGGCGGCGTGATCTTTATGACGTATGACCGGAACAATGTGGGACGCACCCATGCCGGAAACAAATTGAAACTTACAAACGGAAAGCACACAAAATGGCTGATCTGAAAAAACTTGCTGAAGAGATTGTTGGTCTGACCCTTCTCGAAGCTGTAGAACTGAAAAACATCCTCAAGGAAGAGCACGGCATCGAGCCTGCTGCCGGCGGCGCTGTCATGGTTGCCGGTGGCGCGGGCGGTGACGCTGGCGGTGCGGCCGAGGAAAAAGACGAATTCGACGTGATTCTGGTGGCCGCTGGCGACAAGAAAATCGGCGTGATCAAAGAAGTTCGGGCCATCACCGGCCTGGGCCTCAAGGAGGCTAAAGACCTTGTAGATGCTGGCGGCAAAGCCGTTAAAGAAGGCGTTAACAAGGCTGAAGCTGAAGAGATCAAGTCGAAACTGGAAGCCGCTGGCGCCACTGTCGAACTTAAGTAATTTGGTGCGGGGCCAGCCCGCAGCCATATGGAAAGCGCTGGATCCGCTTCTTTTGCGGGTCCGGCATTTTGCGTCTTTCCGGGGGCCTTCTGGCAGACCCCCCGAAAGGTGCAAGCCGACCGGACGCGCGCCCTGGGAAGCGCGCAAGAATGGGTCGGCCCAACCGCAGGGCTTCAGATGCACGTTCCCACCCGTGCATCGGGCGTTGAAAAAGGTGATAGAGCATGGCTCAGAAATTTTCCGGTCGGAAACGCATTCGCAAATATTACGGCCACATTGAAGAAATCGCGAAAATGCCAAACCTGATCGAGGTGCAGAAAAGCTCCTATGATCTGTTTCTGGAGTCCGGGGAAAAGGGGGACCCCAAGGACGATATGGGCATCAATGCGGTATTCAATTCGGTATTCCCGATTCGGGATTTCAACGACACGGCCAGCATCGAGTATGTGAAATACGAGCTGGAAGCGCCGAAATATGACGTGGAAGAATGCCAGCAGCGCGACATGACCTATAGTGCGCCGCTCAAGGTCACCCTGCGCCTGATCGTGTTCGATGTGGACGAGGAAACCGGCGCGCGCAGCGTGAAAGACATTAAAGAGCAAGAAGTTTTCATGGGCGATATGCCGCTGATGACAGACATTGGCACGTTTATTGTGAACGGCACCGAGCGGGTCATCGTTTCCCAGATGCACCGCTCGCCCGGCGTTTTCTTTGACCACGACAAAGGCAAAACCCATGCCTCCGGCAAGCTTCTGTTCACCAGCCGGATTATCCCCTATCGCGGCTCGTGGCTGGATTTCGAGTTTGACGCCAAGGATCATGTTTACACCCGTATCGACCGCCGTCGCAAGCTGCCGGTCACCACCCTGCTATATGCGCTCGGGCTGGATCAGGAAGGCATTATGGATGCCTATTATGATACGGTTGAGTATAAGCTCAACAAAAGGAAAAAGGGCTGGGTCACCAAGTTCTTCCCCGAGCGGATACGCGGCACCAAGCCCGAATTTGACATAATCGATGCCAAAACCGGCGAGGTAATCGCCGAGGCGGGCAAAAAGGTGACTCCGCGCACGGTGAAAAAGCTGATCGATGCGGGCGAGGTGACCGAGATTCTGGTGCCGATGGACCAGATCATCGGGCGGTTTTCGGCCAAGGATATCATCAACGAGGAAACCGGCGAAATCTGGATTGAAGCCGGTGGGGAGATCACCGAAGAGCGGGATAAAGACGGCACTGTGACCGGCGGCACCCTGAAAACCCTGCTGGATAACGGCGTGACCAAAATCCCGACGCTGGACATCGACAATATCAATGTCGGCCCCTACATCCGCAACACCATGGCGCTGGACAAGAACCTGAACCGCGAAACCGCGTTGATGGATATTTACCGTGTGATGCGCCCGGGCGAGCCGCCCACCGTTGAGGCGGCCTCGGCCATGTTTGACTCGATGTTTTTTGAGCCGGACCGTTTCGACCTCTCCACCGTGGGCCGTGTGAAAATGAACATGCGCCTGGAGCTTGATGCGCCGGACACCCAGCGCACCTTGCGCAAGGAAGACATTATCGCCGTGGTCAAGGGTTTGGTGGAGCTGCGCGACGGCAAAGGCTCGGTGGATGACATTGACCACCTCGGCAACCGCCGGGTGCGCTCGGTGGGCGAATTGATGGAAAACCAGTATCGCGTCGGCCTGCTGCGCATGGAACGCGCCATTCGCGAGCGCATGTCTTCTGTGGAAATCGACAATGTGATGCCGCAAGACTTGATCAACGCCAAGCCGGCTGCCGCGGCGGTGCGCGAGTTCTTCGGCTCTTCGCAGCTTTCGCAATTCATGGACCAGAACAACCCGCTGTCGGAAGTGACCCACAAGCGCCGCCTGTCCGCCCTTGGGCCCGGGGGCCTGACGCGCGAGCGTGCGGGCTTCGAGGTGCGCGACGTGCACCCCACCCATTACGGCCGCCTGTGCCCGATCGAAACGCCGGAGGGGCCGAATATCGGCCTGATCAACTCGCTGGCCTCTTTTGCGCGGGTAAACAAATACGGCTTTATCGAAACCCCTTACCGCACGGTAAAGGATGGCAAGGTTACCGACGAAGTGCGCTATATGTCGGCCACCGAGGAAATGCGCTATACCGTGGCGCAGGCCAATGCGGAGCTGGATGAAGAGGGCCGTTTTGTCAATGATCTGGTGTCTACCCGTCAGGCGGGCGAGCACATGCTCAACCCGCCGGAAAATATCGACCTGATCGACGTCTCGCCCAAGCAGCTGGTTTCTGTGGCGGCGGCGCTGATTCCTTTCCTTGAGAATGACGACGCCAACCGCGCGCTGATGGGGTCCAACATGCAACGCCAGGCGGTGCCGCTGGTGAAGGCCGAGGCCCCCTATGTGGGCACCGGTATGGAAGAGATCGTGGCGCGGGATTCCGGCGCGGCAATTGTCGCCAAGCGTGGTGGCATTGTGGACCAGGTGGACGCGATGCGTATTGTTGTGCGCGCCACGGAAGACCTCGAAGTGGGTGACCCGGGCGTGGATATTTACCGCCTGCGCAAATTCCAGCGCTCCAACCAGAACACCTGTATCAACCAGCGCCCGCTGGTGAAAGTGGGTGACAGAGTGCGCAAGGATGAGGTGATCGCCGACGGGCCAAGCACCGACCTTGGCGAATTGGCCCTGGGTAAAAACGTGCTGGTGGCCTTTATGCCATGGCAGGGCTACAATTACGAGGACTCGATTCTGATCTCCGAGCGCATCGTGAAAGACGACGTGTTCACCTCGATCCATATCGAGGAATTCGAGGTGGCGGCGCGCGATACCAAGCTCGGGCCTGAGGAAATTACCCGAGATATTCCCAATGTCGGCGAGGAAGCCCTGCGCAACCTTGACGAAGCGGGCATCGTTTATATTGGCGCGGAAGTGGGGCCTGCGGACATTCTTGTGGGGAAAATCACCCCCAAGGGCGAAAGCGCCATGACACCGGAGGAAAAGCTCCTGCGGGCCATTTTTGGCGAAAAGGCCTCGGATGTGCGCGATACGTCGCTGCGCCTGAAGCCCGGTGATTTTGGCACTGTGGTTGACGTGCGTGTTTTCAATCGTCACGGCATTGATAAAGACGAGCGCGCCATTCAGATCGAGCGGGAGGAAGTGGAGCGCCTCTCGCGTGACCGTGACGACGAGCTCGCCATTCTGGAGCGCAACACCTATGGCCGCCTGAAGACCATGCTTTTGGGCAAAAAGGCTGTGAAAGGCCCCAAAGGTGTGAAGGCTGGTTCCGAGATCACTGAAGAGTTGCTCGACAGCCTGAGCAAAGGCCAATGGTGGCAATTGGCGCTGTCGGAAGACGACGACGCGGCGCAGGTGGAAGCTCTGAACGCGCAGTTCGAGGCCAACAAGCGCACGATGAATGCCCGCTTTGAGGATAAGGTGGAAAAAGTCCGCCGCGGGGACGACCTGCCGCCCGGCGCGATGAAGATCGTCAAGGTGTTTGTGGCGGTGAAGCGTAAGCTGCAACCGGGCGACAAAATGGCGGGGCGTCACGGCAACAAGGGGGTTATCTCCCGCGTTGTGCCACAAGAGGACATGCCCTTCCTCGCTGATGGCACCCCGGTTGATGTGGTGCTGAATCCGCTCGGTGTGCCCTCGCGCATGAATGTGGGGCAGATTTTGGAAACCCACATGGGCTGGGCCGCGCATAACCTTGGCCGCTCGATTGAAAACGCCTTGGCGGAATACAAACGCACAGGCGACATGACGCCGGTCACTGACGCTATGAAAATCGCTTATGGCGAGGATACATATGCTGAAGCGACGGCGGGCATGGACGACGATGCCATTCTGGAAGCGGCGGGCAACGTAACCCGCGGTGTGCCGATCGCGACCCCGGTTTTTGACGGGGCCAAAGAGGCAGATGTGAACGATGCGTTGACAAGGGCGGGGCTGGACACATCCGGCCAGTCCATCGTTTATGATGGTCGCACCGGCGAGCAGTTTGCCCGCCCTGTGACGGTTGGCATGAAGTATATCCTCAAGCTGCACCACCTCGTAGACGAGAAAATCCACGCCCGTTCCACTGGCCCTTACAGCCTTGTCACCCAGCAGCCGCTTGGTGGTAAAGCCCAGTTTGGTGGCCAGCGCTTCGGGGAGATGGAAGTGTGGGCGCTGGAAGCGTATGGCGCCGCTTACACCTTGCAGGAAATGCTCACAGTCAAGTCAGACGACGTGGCAGGCCGGACCAAGGTTTATGAAAGCATCGTCAAGGGTGAGGACAATTTCGAGGCCGGCGTGCCGGAATCGTTTAATGTGCTGGTCAAAGAAGTTCGCGGCCTCGGGCTGAATATGGAACTTCGGGACTCGGAGGCGGAGTAGGGCGTTAGCGCCCGCTTCCAATGAAATGAGATTGAGGATTACAAAATGAATCAGGAAATCACAAACCCGTTCAACCCGGTCCAGCCGCAAAAAACCTTTGACGAAATCAAAATTTCGCTTTCCTCACCGGAGCGGATTTTGAGCTGGTCTTATGGCGAAATCAAAAAGCCGGAAACCATAAACTACCGCACCTTCAAGCCCGAGCGTGACGGGTTGTTCTGCGCCCGCATCTTTGGCCCGATCAAGGATTACGAGTGCCTGTGTGGCAAATACAAGCGCATGAAATATCGCGGCGTGACCTGCGAGAAATGCGGTGTGGAAGTGACGCTGCAAAAAGTGCGCCGTGAGCGCATGGGGCATATTGATTTGGCCGCGCCCGTGGCCCATATCTGGTTCCTCAAGTCCTTGCCGTCGCGCATTGGCCTGATGCTGGACATGACCCTGCGCGACCTTGAGCGCATCTTGTATTTTGAGCAATATGTGGTGATCGAGCCGGGCCTGACGGACCTCACCCAGGGCCAGCTTCTGACGGAAGAAGAGTTCCTGGACGCCGAAGACCAATACGGTGCTGACGCCTTCACCGCAGGCATTGGCGCGGAAGCCATCCGCGAAATGCTGGCGGCGATTGATCTGGACGCCGAAGCCGAGCAGCTCCGCGCTGATTTGGCCGAAGCTACGGGCGAATTGAAGCCCAAGAAAATTATCAAGCGCTTGAAACTGGTGGAGAATTTCCGCGAGTCCGGCAACCGCCCCGAGTGGATGATCCTGACCGTGATTCCGGTGATCCCGCCCGAGCTGCGCCCACTGGTGCCGCTGGATGGTGGCCGTTTTGCAACCTCGGACCTCAACGATTTGTATCGCCGTGTGATCAACCGCAACAACCGTTTGAAGCGGCTCATCGAGCTGCGCGCGCCCGATATTATCGTTCGCAACGAGAAGCGGATGTTGCAGGAGTCGGTTGACGCGCTGTTTGACAACGGCCGCCGGGGCCGCGTGATCACCGGGGGCAACAAGCGCCCGCTGAAATCGCTGTCCGACATGCTCAAAGGCAAGCAGGGCCGGTTCCGGCAGAACCTGCTCGGCAAGCGCGTAGATTTCTCCGGCCGTTCGGTGATTGTGACGGGGCCGGAGCTGAAATTGCACCAATGTGGCCTACCCAAGAAAATGGCACTGGAGCTGTTCAAGCCGTTTATTTACAGCCGTTTGGAGGCCAAGGGCCTTTCCAGCACCGTAAAGCAAGCCAAGAAACTGGTGGAGAAAGAACGTGCCGAGGTGTGGGATATTCTCGACGAGGTGATCCGCGAGCACCCTGTCATGCTCAACCGCGCGCCGACGCTGCACCGCCTCGGCATTCAGGCGTTCGAGCCGGTGCTGATCGAGGGTAAAGCCATCCAGCTTCACCCGCTGGTCTGCTCGGCCTTTAACGCCGACTTTGACGGCGACCAAATGGCCGTGCACGTGCCGCTTTCGCTGGAAGCCCAGCTTGAGGCGCGGGTTTTGATGATGTCCACCAACAACGTGCTGAGCCCCTCCAACGGGGCACCGATTATCGTGCCCTCGCAGGATATGATCCTCGGCCTGTATTATGTGACTCTGATGCGTCAGGGCATGAAGGGCGAAGGGATGATCTTCTCGGATATTGACGAGATTGACCACGCACTGGAAACAGGCGCGGTGCATTT
This sequence comes from Paracoccaceae bacterium, assembly GCA_026995265.1. Classification (GTDB taxonomy): domain Bacteria; phylum Pseudomonadota; class Alphaproteobacteria; order Rhodobacterales; family Rhodobacteraceae; genus UBA3077. Next base: position 11,233 of record JALWPC010000183.1, on the reverse strand, counting down.
GCACGCCAAGATTACCGCTCGCGTCGAGCAGATCGACGAAGAGGGCAACCCCTATATGGAGCGGTTTGAAACCACGCCGGGGCGGGTGCGTCTTGCCCAGCTTCTGCCCAAAAACCACAAAGCGCCGTTCAGCATCGTCAATCGCCTGCTGCGCAAGAAGGAAGTGGGCGAGGTGATTGACGTGGTTTACCGCCATTGCGGCCAGAAGGAATCGGTCATTTTCTGTGACCAGATCATGACCCTTGGTTTCCGCGAGGCTTTCAAGGCCGGTATTTCCTTTGGCAAGGATGATATGCTGATCCCGGAAAACAAGTGGGAGATCGTGGACGGGGTGCGCAAAAAGGTCAAGGAATTCGAGCAGCAGTATATGGACGGGCTGATCACCAAACTGGAAAAATACAACAAGGCGGTGGATGTGTGGTCCAAGTGCTCGGACGATGTGGCCGATGGCATGATGGCGGAAATTTCCAAGCTGCGCTTTGACGAAGAGGGCAACGAGCTTGAGCCGAATTCGGTTTACATGATGTCCCACTCCGGCGCCCGTGGTTCGCCCGCGCAAATGAAGCAGCTCGGTGGGATGCGGGGCCTGATGGCCAAGCCGAATGGCGACATTATCGAAACGCCGATTGTGTCCAACTTCAAGGAAGGCCTGACCGTGCTGGAGTATTTCAACTCGACCCACGGGGCCCGTAAGGGCCTCGCGGATACGGCGTTGAAAACCGCCAACTCCGGATACCTCACCCGCCGTCTGGTGGATGTGGCGCAGGATTGTATCGTGCGCGAAGAGGATTGTGGCACCGAGATTTCGATCAAGGTGGCGGCGGCGGTGAATGACGGCACGGTTGTGTCGTCGCTTTCCGAGCGCATTCTGGGCCGCGTGATCGCTGAAGATGTGCTGCGGCCGGGCACCGACGAGGTGCTGGCCGCGCGCAATACGCTGGTGGATGAAAAACTGGCGGAAGAGATCGAGGCCGCCGGGGTGCTCTCGGTGCAGGCGCGCTCCCCGCTGACCTGCGAGGCCGAGGACGGTATTTGCGTGAAGTGCTACGGGCGCGACCTGGCGCGCGGCACCATCGTGAACCCGGGCGAGGCTGTGGGCATTATCGCGGCGCAGTCCATCGGCGAGCCGGGCACCCAGCTGACCATGCGGACCTTCCACATTGGCGGCATTGCCCAAGGCGGCTCGCAAACCTCGCAAGACGCGGTAGCCGATGGCACCATCGCGTTGCGCAAGGTCAGCGTTCTGGAAAATGCCGAGGGCGAAACCGTGGTGATGGACCGCCACATGGAGCTGGCCCTGATCGACAAAAACGGCGTCGAGCTTTCCACATATAAGCTGGGCTTTGGCTCCAAGCTGATGGTGAAAGACAAGCAGAAGGTCAAGCAAGGCGACAAGCTGTTTGAATGGGACCCGTTCACCATGCCGATCATCACCGAAAAGCCCGGTGTGGCCAAGTTTGTGGACCTCGTTTCCGGCATTGCCGTGCGCGAGGAAACCGACGACGCTACCGGCCTGAGCCAGAAGGTGGTGACCGACTGGCGCGCCACATCGAAAGGCGGCGACCTGAAGCCGGCGATTATCGTGATGGACCCGGCCACCGGCGAGCCGGTGCGCATGGAAAACGGCAACCCTGCGGTTTACAACATGTCCATTGACGCGGTGCTCTCAGTCGAGGACGGTCAGGAGATCAAGCCCGGCGACGTGCTGGCCCGCATTCCGCGCGAAGGCACCAAGGTGAAAGACATCACCGGTGGTCTGCCCCGTGTGGCCGAGCTGTTTGAAGCCCGCCGCCCCAAGGATCACGCGATTATTGCTGAGATCGACGGCCATGTGCGCTTTGGCAAGGACTACAAGAACAAGCGCCGCGTGGCGATTGAGCCGATAGACGAAACGCTGGAGACGGTGGAATATATGGTGCCCAAGGGCCGCCATATTCCGGTGCAGGAAGGCGACTTCATCCAGAAGGGCGAATATATTATGGACGGCAACCCCGCCCCCCATGATATTTTGCAAATTCTGGGCGTGGAGGCGCTGGCGGAGTATATGGTCAACGAGGTGCAGGATGTTTACCGCCTGCAGGGCGTGAAGATCAACGATAAGCATATCGAAGTGATCGTGCGCCAGATGTTGCAGAAGTGGGAAGTCACCGACAGTGGTGGCACGATCCTGCTCAAGGGCGAGCAGGTGGACCGCGCCGAGTTTATCGAGGCCAACGAAAAGGCCGTGGCGCAGGGCTTCGAGCCCGCCAAGGGCGGGCCGGTGCTGCTCGGGATCACCAAGGCGTCGCTCTCGACCCGTTCGTTCATCTCTGCGGCATCGTTCCAGGAAACCACGCGCGTGCTGACCGAAGCCGCCACCCAGGGCAAGCGTGACAAGCTGATCGGCTTGAAGGAAAACGTGATTGTCGGGCGTTTGATTCCGGCGGGCACCGGCGGGGCAACCCACGAGTTGAAGCGGGTGGCGCAGCAACGGGATCAGGCGATCATCGAACAGCGTCAGGCCGAGGCCGCGATTGTGGCGGAACTCGCCAACCCCGAAGGGGACGCTGAGCAGCCTGCCGCGACCGAGGAATAGTCGGAAACCGAACTGGAAAAGCCCGCATTTACGGCGGGCTTTTTTGTGGGGGGAACATGGTGGAGCTAACACCCGATTGCCAGAAATGCGCCGCGCTTTGCTGTGTGGCGCTGGCCTTTGACAAAGGCGAAATGTTTGCCTTTGACAAGGCGGCAGGGGTGGCGTGCAAGCACCTTCAGGGCCATCGTTGCGCCATTCACACCGAGCTTGAAAGTGCAGGGCTGCGGGGCTGTGCGCGCTACCAGTGCGATGGCGCGGGGCAGCGGGTGGTGCAGGAGGTGTTCGCAGGGGCAAGCTGGCAGGACGACCCCGCGCTCTTGCGACCGATGCTGGACGCCTTTGCCCAAATGCGGCAGGTGCACGGGCTGCTGGCCCTGCTGCAAACCGCCTCGGGCCTGCCCTTGGATGCGGCGCAAAGGGCCGAGCTCGCGGTGCTGACAACGCGGCTTTCCCCGCATGTGTGGACGTCGCAGAGCCTCGCGGCGTTTGAGCGCTCCGATGCGCCCAATGCTGTGCAGAGCTTTTTGCAAAGCCTGAAAACCCTGGTTTAAGAGGTGCCGGTTTGCGCCTGCGGGGCGGATGTGCCGGAGCCGCGCTGTCCTCTTCTGATGGATGGAGGGCGAGTTTGAGGGATTTAACCCTGCTGAAAACGGGCCGATTTTGCGCGAAAATTCTTTTCAAAATTGGCTGTTGACATATCCCCCCAACATTCCTATTTTCCGCCCGCTCGGGAGAGGCATCGCTGCTGATTCCGATACAAGCCACAATTAGGCGGACATGAGCCAGGTTCACCCCTCGCTCCTCTGAAATTCCACCGCGCCGGACGGGAACCATTGTCCGCGGGCGGTAATGGCATTTTGTGCATTCGGCGCAAGGTGCTTTATGTATTGAAACGGGTTGAACGGGGTTTAACTGTATGCCAACGATCCAACAGCTTATCCGCAAGCCGCGGAAGCCGAAAGTCAAGCGTCAGAAGTCGATGCATCTTCAGGCATGCCCGCAAAAGCGCGGCGTGTGCACACGTGTTTATACCACGACACCGAAAAAGCCGAACTCGGCTATGCGTAAGGTTGCCAAGGTGCGCCTGACCAACGGTTTTGAGGTTATTTCCTACATCCCCGGCGAGAGCCACAACCTGCAAGAGCACTCGGTTGTGTTGATCCGCGGTGGCCGTGTGAAAGACCTTCCCGGTGTGCGTTATCACATTCTGCGCGGTGTTCTGGATACGCAGGGCGTGAAAGACCGCCGTCAGCGTCGTTCGAAATATGGCGCCAAGCGTCCTAAATAGGAGACTAAGAAATGTCCCGTCGCCATAGTGCCGAGAAACGTGAAATCCTGCCAGACGCCAAGTATGGCGACAAGATTTTGACGAAATTCATGAACAACCTGATGCTGGACGGCAAGAAATCCGTCGCCGAGCGTATCGTTTACGGTGCGCTGAGCCGGGTTGAAGAAAAGCTGAAGCGCGAGCCGATCGAGGCTTTCCACGAAGCGCTCGACAATATCAAGCCCAGTGTCGAGGTGCGCTCCCGCCGCGTGGGCGGTGCCACCTATCAGGTGCCGGTCGAGGTGCGCCCGACCCGCCAGGAAGCGCTCGCCATTCGCTGGCTGATCAACGCTTCGCGCGCGCGCAATGAAAACACGATGGAAGAGCGCCTTGCCGGTGAGCTTCTCGATGCGGTTAATACTCGCGGCGCGGCCGTGAAGAAACGCGAAGACACCCACAAAATGGCAGACGCGAACAAGGCGTTCTCCCATTATCGCTGGTAGGATTACATAAAATGGCTCGCGAATACCCTCTGGAACGCTACCGTAACTTCGGTATCATGGCGCATATCGACGCAGGCAAGACAACCTGCACCGAGCGCATTCTTTATTACACCGGGAAATCCCACAACATTGGCGAGGTGCATGACGGCGCCGCCACCATGGACTGGATGGAGCAGGAGCAGGAGCGCGGTATTACCATTACCTCCGCTGCGACGACCACCTTCTGGGAGCGCACGCAGGACGGCAAAACCGCCCTTTCGCCCAAATACCGGATGAATATCATCGACACCCCGGGTCACGTGGATTTCACCATCGAGGTGGAGCGCTCGCTGGCGGTGCTTGACGGCGCGGTTGCGGTGCTGGATGCCAATGCCGGTGTGGAGCCGCAAACGGAAACCGTCTGGCGGCAGGCCGACCGTTACAAGGTGCCGCGGATTGTGTTTGTCAACAAGATGGACAAAATCGGCGCGGATTTCTTTAACTGCGTCGAGATGATCAAAACCCGCGTGGCCGGCAACCCCATGCCGATCCAGCTTCCCATCGGGGCGGAGAACGAGCTGGAAGGCTCGATCGACCTGATCACCATGAAGGAGTGGGTCTATGAGGGCGAAGACCTCGGGGCCACATGGGAATTGCGCGAGATTCGCGACAGCCTGAAAGACAAGGCCGAGGAAATGCGCGCCGAGATGATCGAGATGGCGGTTGAAATGGATGACGACGCCATGGAGGCCTATCTCGAAGGTGAGGAGCCTGACGAGGAAACCCTGCTGCGGCTGATCCGCAAGGGCACCATGGAAATGGCCTTCGTGCCTATCCTTGCCGGTTCGGCTTTCAAGAACAAGGGTGTTCAGCAATTGCTCAACGCGGTGATCGACTTCCTGCCCAGCCCGCTCGACGTGGTGGATTACATGGGCTTTGCCCCGGGCGACGAGACCGAGACCCGCAACATCGCGCGGCGCGCCGATGACGACATGCCGTTCTCGGCACTGGCGTTCAAAATTATGAACGACCCGTTCGTGGGCACGTTGACTTTCACCCGTATCTATTCGGGTGTTCTGAACAAGGGCGACAGCATCCTGAACTCGACCAAGGGCAAGAAAGAGCGCATTGGCCGGATGATGATGATGCATTCCAACGACCGTGACGAGATCACCGAAGCCTTTGCGGGCGACATTATCGCGCTCGCCGGTCTGAAGCAGACCACCACGGGGGACACCCTGTGCGCGGTCAATGACCCTGTGGTGCTGGAAACCATGACCTTCCCCGATCCGGTGATCGAGATTGCCGTGGAACCCAAAACCAAGGCCGACCAGGAAAAGATGTCTGCCGGTCTGGCCCGTTTGGCCGCCGAAGACCCGTCTTTCCGTGTGGAAACCGATCAGGAGTCCGGCCAGACCATCATGAAGGGCATGGGCGAATTGCACCTGGATATTCTGGTGGACCGTCTGAAGCGCGAATTCAAGGTGGAGGCCAACATTGGCGAGCCGCAAGTGGCCTATCGCGAGACTGTCAGCCACGAAGCCGAGGTGGACTATACCCACAAGAAGCAATCCGGCGGGTCCGGCCAGTTTGCGCGGGTGAAGATGATTATCTCGCCCACCGAGCCGGGCGAAGGTTATTCCTTCGAGTCCAAAATCGTTGGCGGCAATGTGCCAAAGGAATACATTCCGGGCGTTGAAAAGGGTATCCAGAGCGTTATGGATAGCGGCCCCTTGGCAGGCTTCCCCGTGATCGACTTCAAGGTGGCCCTGATCGACGGGGCTTACCACGATGTGGACTCCAGCGTTCTGGCCTTTGAAATTGCGGCGCGGGCCGGTATGCGCGAGGGCCTGAAGAAGGCGGGCGCCAAGCTGCTCGAGCCGATCATGAAGGTGGAAGTGGTGACACCTGAAGAGTATACCGGTGGGATCATCGGTGATCTGACTTCGCGCCGTGGTATGGTGCGTGGGCAGGAGCAACGGGGCAACGCCATCGCGATTGAGGCGAATGTGCCGCTGGCCAACATGTTTGGCTATATCAATACGCTGCGGTCCATGTCTTCGGGCCGCGCCAACTTCACAATGCAGTTTGATCACTACGATGCCGTTCCGGCGGCGATCTCGAAAGAGATCCAAGAGAAATTCAACTAATGGCGGGCTAGAAACCCACCCACATGTAAAGGAGGCCATCATGGCTAAGGAAAAGTTTGAACGCACAAAGCCGCACGTCAACGTCGGCACTATCGGCCACGTTGACCACGGTAAAACCACCCTGACCGCAGCAATCACCAAGCAATTCGGTGAATTCCAGGACTATGCCGATATTGACGCGGCCCCCGAGGAAAAAGCCCGCGGTATCACCATTTCGACCGCCCACGTCGAATATGAGACCCCCAACCGCCACTATGCCCACGTGGACTGCCCCGGCCACGCCGACTATGTGAAGAACATGATCACCGGTGCGGCGCAGATGGACGGCGCCATTCTGGTGGTGAACGCCGCCGACGGCCCTATGCCCCAAACCCGCGAGCACATCCTGCTGGGCCGCCAGGTTGGCATTCCGCACATGGTTGTGTTCCTCAACAAAGTGGACCAGGTCGATGACGAAGAGCTTCTGGAACTGGTGGAAATGGAAGTGCGCGAGCTGCTGAACGAATACGGCTATCCTGGCGATGATATTCCTATCGTAGCCGGTTCGGCTCTGGCGGCGCTGGAAGGCCGCGACCCCGAGATTGGCGAGCAGAAGATTGCCGAGCTGATGGAAGCGGTGGACAGCTACATCCCCGACCCCGAGCGCGCGGTGGACCAGCCCTTCCTGATGCCGATCGAGGACGTGTTCTCGATTTCCGGTCGCGGCACCGTGGTGACCGGCCGTGTCGAGCGCGGTGTGATCAATGTGGGTGACGAGATCGAAATCGTCGGCATTCGCCCAACCCAGAAAACCACCTGCACCGGTGTGGAAATGTTCCGCAAGCTTCTGGACCGCGGCGAAGCCGGCGACAATATCGGCGCCCTGCTGCGCGGCATTGACCGTGACGGCGTAGAGCGCGGTCAGGTTCTGGTGAAGCCGGGCTCTGTAACCCCGCACACCAAGTTCGAGTGCGAAGTTTACATTCTGACGAAAGAAGAGGGTGGCCGCCATACGCCATTCTTCAAGAACTATCGTCCGCAATTCTACTTCCGCACCACCGACGTAACCGGCACGGTTGAGCTGCCCGAGGGCACCGAAATGGTGATGCCGGGCGACAACCTGAAGTTCACCGTCGAGCTGATTGCACCAATCGCCATGGAAGAGGGCCTGCGCTTTGCTATCCGTGAGGGTGGCCGCACCGTGGGTTCGGGCGTTGTGTCCAAAATCATCGAGTAATCGCTGATCATTACACCGTAGCCGGAGGATTCTCTCCGGCTACACTTTTTGAACCTGCCAGCCCAAGAGAGGCGTTTTCAGATGCAGAGCCAAAATATACGCATCCGGCTTAAGGCATTCGATTTTCGTGTGTTGGATGCCAGCACAGCCGAAATCGTTTCGACTGCCAAACGGACGGGCGCACAAGTGCGCGGCCCGATTCCGTTGCCGAACAAAATCGAGAAATTTACGGTTCTTCGTGGTCCACACGTGAACAAGAAGAGCCGTGAGCAATTTGAGATCCGCACGCATAAGCGCCTGCTGGATATTGTTGATCCGACCCCCCAGACCGTGGACGCGCTGATGAAGCTCGACCTCGCCGCTGGTGTGGATGTCGAGATCAAGCTTTAGGGGGCTGATGTTATGCGTTCTGGAGTAATTGCAAAAAAGCTGGGCATGACCCGGCTGTTTATGGAGGACGGCGAGCAGGTGCCTGTAACCGTTCTGCAAATGGAAAACGTGCAGGTTGTGGCCCAACGCACCGCTGACCGTGACGGTTATACCGCCGTTCAGCTCGGCGCAGGGGTTGCCAAGGCCAAGCGCACAAGCAAAGCCATGCGGGGGCATTTTGCCGTTGCCAAGGTGGCGCCCAAGCGCAAGATCACCGAATTTCGGGTCTCTGAAGAGAACCTGATCGAGGTCGGGGCCGAGATCACCGCAGACCACTACCTCGAGGGGCAATTTGTGGATATTGCGGGCATGTCTATCGGTAAGGGCTTTGCCGGCGGGATGAAGCGCCACAATTTCGGGGGCCTGCGGGCCACCCACGGTGTGTCGATCTCCCATCGCTCGCATGGCTCTACGGGCCAGTGCCAGGACCCGGGCAAGGTGTTCAAAGGCAAGAAAATGGCGGGCCATATGGGCGCTGTCCGGGTGACCACCCAAAACCTGCAGGTTGTCAAAACCGATGCCGAGCGCGGCTTGCTGATGATCAAGGGCGCTGTGCCCGGGTCAAAAGGTGGCTGGGTGACGATCAAGGATGCGGTGAAAAAGGCCGCGCCCGAGGGCGTGCCAACACCTGCCGCTATCCGCGCGACTGAAGCACCTGCTGCTGAAGCACAAGAAGGGGGCGCAGAGGAATGAAAACCGACGTCATCAAACTCGACGCAGGCAAGGCCGGGTCCATCGATCTGAACGATGCGATCTTTGGCCTTGAGCCGCGCGCCGACATTTTGCACCGCGTGGTGCGCTACCAACTGGCCAAGCGTCAGGCGGGCACGCACTCGGTCAAAACCCGTTCCGACAGCACCTATTCGACCAAGAAGATCTATCGCCAGAAAGGCACTGGCGGCGCCCGCCATGGTGCCCGCACGGCTCCGATCTTCCGCGGGGGCGGGGTTTACAAAGGCCCGACCACACGGTCGCACGCCCATAACCTGACGAAAAAATTCCGCGCGCTCGGTCTCAAGCACGCTCTCTCTGCCAAAGCAGGCGCGGGGGAGCTGGTTGTGATTGATTCCGCAGAGTTGAAAGAGGGCAAAACCAGGGAATTGGCCGCCGCGCTCAAAAAGCTCGGCTGGACAAAGGCGCTGGTTATCGACGGGGCCGCCGTCAACGAGGGCTTTGCCCGCGCGGCCCGCAACCTTGACGGCATCGATGTGCTGCCCAGCATGGGGGCGAATGTCTACGACATTCTGAAGTCCGACACGCTGGTGCTGACCAAAGCCGCCGTTGAAGCACTGGAGGCACGCCTGTCATGAGCAGCAAAGCCGAACTTTATGATGTGATCCGGCGTCCGGTCATCACCGAGAAAGCCACCATGGCCTCTGAAAACGGGGCCGTGGTGTTCGAGGTGGCAATTGACGCCAACAAGCCTCAAATTAAAGAAGCCGTTGAGAGCCTCTTTAATGTGAAGGTGAAGGCGGTGAACACCACCATCACCAAGGGCAAAACCAAGCGGTTCAAGGGGCAACTCGGGAAGCGCAAAGACGTGAAAAAGGCTTATGTCACGCTGGTCGAGGGTAACACCATCGACGTGACAACCGGCCTTTAAGCGACCGGTTAATGTTGGAAAGGCCCTCGGTTAAGCCCCGGGGGCCTTTTTCTATGGCGCGCTGCGCCAGCGTTTTACCCCTTCAATAATCAGGTCCAGCCCAAAGCTGAAATCGGTCATACCGTCATAGGTGCCATCCACAATCCGGGCGGCGGCTTCATACATAAACGGGTAATCTGCTTTTGAAATCATCGGCAGGTATTGTGCGGCGGCAGAGCGGTAAGCTTCGGGGCTTACAGGGTAATTCAGCTCTTGAAGGGTGTAGCCATATACATGGCTGTCAATGGCATTGCGTGCCCAATCGGCCTCGGCATAGGTAAAGCCCTGCGTGACCAAACAGCCCAGTGTGGCGTTGATGTTGCGGAGCGTGGCCTCGCCCAGGGTGATGGTTGAAATGAGCAGTGGAGATGCCCAGCGGTGGCGTAGCAGGGCCGCGCGCAGGGAATGGGCGCGCTGCCGCATCATATTCTCCCAATCAGCCTCGATTTCTGGCGTTGAAACCTCTGCCATCACGCGCTCCAGCATCAGGCCCAGCAGGTCGTCCTTATGGACAAGATGATTGTAAAGCGACATCGCCGTTACCCCCAGCGCACCCGCGAGCTTGCGCATCGAAAGGGCCTCAAACCCCTGTTCATCCGCCATTTCCAGCGCCTTATCTACGATTTTATCGGCAGTCAGGCGAGGTTCTTTCATTTCGGCCCGCGAAGGTTGGGTTGACATATATACGGTGTATATTTATATAAATCTTATGTCAAATATACACCGTATATATATATTCGATTTCAGGAGATACCCAATGAATACGCCCGGCAAAATCTCGACCCTTTGGATCATCGTCATGTTCAACATGGGCTTTGCCGATATTCTCGGCTTTATGTATCCCGGTTTTCTGGCCGAAATTGGCACCGGTGTTGTAGACGGTATTGCCATCACGCCAGAGTTTTTGCTGCTGGCGGCCGTGTTTGTTGAGGTCGGAATTGCAATGATCTTCCTCACACGCGCCCTAAAGCGCTCAGCTAGCCGCGTGCTCAACCTCATTGCCGTTGCCCTGACAATCGCTTTTGTTATCGGCGGCGGAGCCCTTACGCTGCATTACATTTTCTTTGCAACGGTCGAAGTGCTGTGCATGGGTTATATTGCCGTGCTTGCATGGTGCTGGCGGGAAGATTAAAGCAAATCCGTGCACTAAAGGGCATAATCGCCCCAAGCGGGCAGGAAATGCAAACCAGCCCTTGCGGCTCCCCCCTTAACCCTGCTATATCGCGCAAGCTTATAGGCCACGGATTCGCTTCCGAGGCCGATGGGCTATTGAATTTTGGGGCTTTATGCCCCGCCTAGACGGTTCGCAAGAGCCAAAACCAAACGGGCATTTTTGCCCATAGCCAAACGGAAGACAGTAAGATGGCATTGAAGTCGTATAAACCGACAACGCCAGGCCAGCGCGGGCTGGTTCTGATCGACCGTTCGGAACTCTGGAAAGGCCGCCCGGTCAAATCCCTCACCGAGGGGTT
>JALWPC010000182.1 GCA_026995265.1 Paracoccaceae bacterium | reverse complement strand
GACCCCGGCGTCGATATTTTCGACCGCGAGGCCGCCTTTATCGAGCAGGTGCTCATGCCGCTGCGCGCCCGCCTGCCCGGGCTGAAAATCGTCATGGAGCATGTGACCACCAAAGACGGGGTGGACTATGTGAACAGCGCCGAAAACACCGCCGCCACAATCACCACCCACCACCTGATCATCAACCGCAACCACCTGCTGGTGGGCGGCATCAAGCCCCATTACTATTGCCTGCCCATAGCCAAGCGCGAAGAACACCGCCTCGCGCTCGTCAAAGCCGCCACCTCCGGCAACCCGAAGTTCTTTCTGGGCACCGACAGCGCCCCCCATACCGACCCCAACAAAGAAAGCGCCTGCGGCTGCGCGGGGGTGTTCAGCGCCACCAATACCATGCCCTGCCTTGCCCATGTGTTCGAGGAGGCGGGCGCTTTGGACAAGTTGGAGACCTTCACCAGCCTCAACGGCCCCGCCTTTTACGGGCTGGAACCGAACGCCGAGACCATCACACTGGAGAAACAGGACGCCCCTGTGGAATTCCCCACCAAAATCGAAACCGGAGCCGGCCCCGTCACCGTGTTCAACCCCGGTTTTGACCTTTTCTGGCGCGTGGCGCACGGGTGACCCCGCCTGCCAAAATTCTGTCGGACCACGGGCTTTCCAACCCCGCTTTTGTGGTAAAAACCGCCATTGCAAATGTCTGGAAAGTGCAATCCCCCCACGGCCTCGCCGCCCTCAAGCTCTATCACCGCCCCGACATGGGGGAGGAAGCCGCCGGCTTTGCCGTTATGCGCGCCCTCAACGGTGTGGCGGCGGCCAAAGTGCATGTCACTGGTCAAAATTACGCCCTCACCGAGTGGCTAGACGGCCCAGCGCTTGGCGACCTTTCCCGCAACGGTCAGGACGGTGAAGCAACCCTACATCTTGGCGCGCTCGCAGCCAAAATGCACCGCCACATGCCGCGTGTTGCGGCCAAACTCCCGAACCTCACCCGCTGGTTTCGCGCCCTCGAAACCCTTTCATTTGCGCCTGAATGCCCGCCAAATGCCAAGCATAACCTGCAACAGGCCCAAGCCCTTGCCCGCCATCTGCTCAAAACAGAGCACCATATCCGCCCCCTGCACGGTGACCTGCACCATGACAACATCCGCCTCGGCCCGCGTGGTTATGCGGCTTTTGATGCCAAGGGCCTGCTTGGCGAACGCGCCTTCGAGCTCGCCAATGCCTTCCGCAACCCCAAGGGCGCCGAGCCCCTGCACCGCGACCCAACCCGCATCCGCCACCTCGCCCAAAGCTGGGGCCAGGCCTTTGCCGTCAACCCCCAGCGCCTGCTAAATTGGGCCGCCGCCAAATGCGCGCTTTCCATTGCGTGGCGCTCGGGTGGAACCGTTAAAGACGACCCCGAGTTTGCCCTGCTGGCCCTGCTGTTAGAGACCAAAGCTTAATTCTAATGGTAAATAAGTTAACAATTATTCCATATAACAACGGCGTTGTTGCATAGAACCCTTGCAAGATTGGGGGATTCCCATTTGTGCGGGGACGTGATTCATTCTTTGGATGGTACAGAAACTTCGAACCCGCCCGCAGCTTGTCACCCCGAAACCGCGCTAC
>JALWPC010000181.1 GCA_026995265.1 Paracoccaceae bacterium | reverse complement strand
GGGTGGTGAAGTACATCACCATCTCCTCGATGGCCCCTATGCTGGCATCCTTGGCAGCGCCCATGAAGGGAATCTTGCTGGCCACATTGCCGATGAGGCTGTTCTCGGACGCGGATTTCAGCCCGGCGGCCGCCGCGCGAACACCGGCGACCAGCAGGGTGGACGCTTCCGCCGCGACCATCAGCGTGTGACCCATGTCCTGTATGGCAAGCACCGGATCGCCATCCCAGGCATCCGCCGTGGTCTGTAGCAGACCGTTCAGGATGCCGATGCCAAACTTCGAGGCACAGCTTTCCAGCGCGTTCAGCGGCGAGAGGCCGTTGATGCAGCCTTCCACGCTGAAGCTGTCCCAATACTCTGGCATGGAACGCTGCGCCGGATCGCCGTTCATGCCCGATAGCATGTTGGCCCTGCGGGCCGATTTCGCCGCGATGCTGCGGGTAATGTCCGCAGCGAGATAGTCCGGCCCGCGATCCAGTTGCGGCGGGCTGACAGTGGGCATGGTCTCTTCAGCGATCTCACGCGCCCGCGAGGTGTAGCGGGCCAGGGTGAACGTGTAGGTGCCTGCGGTAATCCAGCCGGTTTCCGAGGCCAGTTCCATCTGGCGGGCCAGTTGACGGTCAGAGTCCAGCTTCGATCTCTTGTAGACGAAATCCGCGTCCACCTTGCTCAGCGACTTCCAGAGATCATTCGTGATCCGGTAAACCGTCTTGTCCCGATCCTTGCGGCCAATTCTGCCGGCGACATCATCAAATGCGAGTTGCACCAGATCGCTCATGGCGCGGGTGACCGCCTGGAGCTTGCCGCGTGCCGCCGGCACAAACTCACCAGGCAGCGCCTCGCTTGCGAGCATGATGGAGCCGCAATACCCCGACGGCAGGCCGGAGCTTTCCGTGCCGGATAGCCGCACGCCCACGCGGTATTGGAGTACGCGGTTTTGCACATTCTGACTGCCGGCAAAAGCAATCGCGTCCAGCGCCGTTCCCAGCGGGCCGAAGGCGGAGCCAACGGTAGCGGTACCGGTGTTGCCCAGGGATCTGAGCCAGTTGACCTCATTTACCGTTTCCGACTCGATTCGCGTAACCGGCGGGCCGTCCTTCTCTTCCGGCAGGCTGTTGGCGGTGGCCACGCAGAGGGCGTTTTCGTACATATCCGCCACCAGCTTCTCGATGCCGCGAGGCGGCACCGGGCGCAGGGAGCCGGTTTCAATCACATTGCTGGCAATCTCGTTCCATGCGGCATCGGCAATGCCCGATGCCATGTTGTTGCCCCACAGCACCAGGCCCATCATGATTGAATAACCGGATGACCCCAGCGGCACCAGCATGACCACGCTGAATACCGTCCGCAAGGGCACCCATTCGCTGTGGTAGGTTTTGCCGAGAAACTGGGCATCCTCCCCGGTTTCAATCGCGCCGTTGATGGCCATCAACGCAATGCGAATACTCAGAATCAGCATGGCCAGAGACAGCAGCGCCTTGGTGACTATAGCAAAAGCCGAGGTGTTCTCGCCGGCGATGGCATTCAGGCTGGATGTGTCCACGCCGAAAATGTAGTTGAGGAAGCCCGCGCCGTCGCTCACATCTTCCACGCCGGCGGCGAGGGTGGC
>JALWPC010000180.1 GCA_026995265.1 Paracoccaceae bacterium | reverse complement strand
CTTAGATTGCCCATTTTCCTGAAGCAATTTTGCCTATCTCGTTGTTTTTGTTATTTTTTCACCCATTTCCTCTCTTCTACTAAACTAGTTTAGTAGAAGGGTGCCGCGCATGGCTTCAAAATTGCAATTGACGCAAAGCCCGCGCTTGAAGTTTCTGTATTCAAAGCATAGACCTGAAATCACAACCCCAAACCAGAGCCCGCCATGCACAGCCCCCCGCCCCTCACACGTGATGTCGTCCTGATCGGCGGTGGCCATACCCACGCACTGGTGCTGCGCAAATGGGCGATGTCCCCTGTAGCAGGCGCGCGGTTGACCCTCATCAACCCGGGCCCGACCGCGCCCTATTCCGGCATGCTTCCAGGGCATATTGCCGGGCATTACCGGCGTTCGGATCTGGAAATCGACCTCGTAAAACTGGCCCGCTTCGCCGGGGCGCGACTGGTGCTCGCGGCGGCTACGGGGCTGGACCGTGTCAACCGGCGGGTGCAGGTGGCGGGGCAGGCGGATATCGCCTATGATTTTGCCTCGATTGATGTCGGTATCACCACCGAAATGCCCACCATTCCGGGGTTCGGGCGCTTTGCCATGGGGGCAAAACCACTGCGCCAATATACCGACGCATGGGCACGGTTTCTGGACGATATTTCACAGCAAAACGCCCCGCCCCACGTGGTCGTCATCGGGGGCGGGGTTGCGGGGGTGGAACTGGCTTTGGCGATGATGCACCGGTTGAAATCCGAAGGCGCGGAGGCACCGCAGGTGACGGTTATCGAAGCGGCAGAAACCCCTCTTGGCGGCATTGGCGCGGGTGCGCGCAAGGCTTTGTTTCAGCATATGAAACGGCTCGGGGTTGTCATGGAAACGGGTGTTTCGGCGGCCGAAATTTCCCGGGGTGCCGTGCGACTGACCGACGGGCGGACATTGCCCAGCAGATTTACCGTCGCCGCCGCCGCGCCGAGGCCGCATAGCTGGCTGGAAGGCACGGGACTGGCCAATGCCGAAGGCTATATTGACGTGCAGGCGACCTTGCAATCTTGCGTTGATCCCTTGATTTACGCAACAGGAGACTGCGCGGCACTTACCTTCGCGCCCCGACCCAAGGCGGGGGTATTTGCCGTGCGTCAGGCCCCCGTGCTTTACCACAATCTGCGGGCCGATCTGCTCGGCGGGTCGCGCAGGCCCTTCCGGCCGCAAAAGAGCTATCTGAAGCTGATTTCCACCGGCGGCAAAGGTGCGATTGCCGACAAGGCGGGGCTAAAGCTCGACGGCGCGGCGCTCTGGCGCTGGAAGGACCGGATCGACCGAAAATTCATGCAAAAATTCAGCGATTACCCCGTTATGCCAGCCCCGGCGCTGCCAAAGAGCACCGCGCAAGGGGTAGCCGAAGTGCTCGGAGCCACACCGCTTTGCGGGGGCTGCGGCGCCAAGATCGCCCCCGCCACGCTGGCCGAGACCCTCTCGGACCTGCCCACGCCCGCGCGGGACGACATCCTGTCATCCCCCACAGATGACGCGGCAATCCTTATTCATGGCGATGGTCATCAAGTGCTGACAACCGACCATCTGCGCGCCTTTATGGATGACCCGTTCCGCATGGCCGAAATCAC
>JALWPC010000179.1 GCA_026995265.1 Paracoccaceae bacterium | reverse complement strand
AGCGCGCCAAGGTTGCCCATGCCCAAAATCGCCGTGCCGTTGGACACCACCGCCACAAGGTTGCCCTTGGTGGTGTAATCATAGGCCAGCGCGGGGTCATCGGCGATGGCCTGCACGGGGGCGGCCACACCGGGGGAATAGGCCAATGAGAGATCGCGCTGCGTGGTCATCGGGGTTGAGGCAATCACCTCGATCTTGCCGGGGGTTGGCTCCAGATGATAGGCCAGCGCCTCTTCGTCGGTCACTTTGGTATTGTCGGACATGGGGATTCTCGTTGCTTCGTGGAATTTTCGATTATTACTATTTTGCAGCGGTTTGCGCAATGATGTTTCTGGTTTGGTGGCGGTTTTTTCCCGCCTGATTGACCTCACTAAACCGGTTTAGTGGGGTCAATCTTTGCCCTTCCCCCGCCCGGCAAAACCGTGTATTTTTTGCAAAACTTGCGGAGCATATATAGTGGCAAAACCCGGCATAACCCCGATGATGGCACAATATCTGGACATCAAGGCCAGATACCCCGACGCGCTGCTGTTTTACCGCATGGGCGATTTTTACGAGCTGTTTTTTGACGACGCCAGGGCGGCCTCGGCGGCGCTGGATATTGCGCTCACCAAACGCGGCAAGCATGAGGGTGAAGATATTGCCATGTGCGGGGTGCCCCACCATGCGGCCGAGGGCTATTTGCTCACCCTCATTCGCAAGGGTTTTCGGGTGGCGGTGGCCGAGCAGATGGAAAACCCGAAAGAAGCGAAAAAGCGCGGCTACAAGGCGGTGGTCAAGCGCGAGGTGGTGCGGCTGGTCACCCCGGGCACCCTGACGGAAGACAGCCTGCTGGAAGCGCGGGCGCATAACTATCTGGTTTCATTAGCGGAATTGCGGGGGGATTTCGGCGTGGCCTGGGTGGATGTCTCGACCGGCGCCTTTCAGGTAAGCGCGGTAAATGCGCTGGCGTTGGAGCCGTTGCTGGCGCGGCTGGCCCCGAAAGAGCTGCTGGTTTCTCAGAATATCGGCGAGGCGCTGCGGGAAAGGCTCGAGGCTGCGGGCCACCGTCTCACCCCGCTGGCGCCGTCCGCCTTTGACAGCGAATCCGCCAGGGGGCGGCTGGGCAAGCTGTTCGACGTGGCAGCGCTGGAGGGTTTCGGGCAGTTTTCGCGGGCGGAACTGGCCGCCATGGGGGCGGTGGTGGATTACCTCGAGCTTACCCAATGCGGAAAAATGCCGCTTTTGAACCCGCCGGTGCAGGAGGCCCCGGGCAGCCGGATGCAGATTGACGCCGCGACACGGCGCAATCTGGAGTTGGTGCGGGCGCTGTCGGGGGGCCGCAAGGGGGCGTTGCTCGATACCATCGACCGGACGCTCACCGGCGGCGGCGCGCGGCTGTTGGAGAGCCGTTTAACCAGCCCGTCCAATGACTTGACGGCCATCACCCATAGGCTGGATATGGTCGAGGGCTTTGTGGAAAGCCCCGCCGCCTGCCATGACATACGCGCCCGCCTCGCGCAGGTGCCGGATATGGAGCGCTGCCTCTCGCGGCTGGCGCTGGAGCGCGGCGGGCCGCGGGACCTCGCTTCGGTGCGTAACGCGCTGGAGCAAGCGGCGGCCATGGCGGC
>JALWPC010000178.1 GCA_026995265.1 Paracoccaceae bacterium | reverse complement strand
GCTATTTCTCGCCCGAATCCGAGGTGCCCTTTTGCGGCCATGCCACGATTGCGCTGGGTGCGGTGCTGGCCGAACGCATGGGCGACGGGGTTTTCCGGCTGAAGATCAATGCCGGCGAAATCTCGGTTGAAGGCCGCGCCTCGGGTGGAGCGATGTCGGCGGCGCTGCTCTCGCCCCCCACCCGGTCGCGGGCGCTGGATGAAGCCACCGCAACCGCGCTCGGGGATCTGTTCGGGATCGGCCCCGATCGGATCGACCCTCGCATTCCGCCCGCGCATATCCACGCCGGCGCCGACCATTTCGTGCTTGCCCTCAAGGACCGCGCGACGCTTGCGGCCATGAACTACGACCTGGATGCCGGCCGCGCCTTCATGCGCGCTCGGGACCTCGTCACCGTCATGCTCGTCCATGTGCGGGACGACCGCCACTTCGACGCCCGCAACGCCTTTGCCTCGGGCGGCGTGTTCGAAGATCCGGCCACCGGCGCGGCGGCTGCGGCCTTTGGCGGCTACCTGCGGGATCTGGGCTGGCCCCATGGCGGGCGGATCGAGATCCTTCAAGGCGACGACATGGGCATGCCCTCGCGGATCACGGCCGAGATCGGCGCGTCCCCCGGCGCGCCGATCCGGGTTACGGGAACTGCCCTGAGACTGGAGTGAGCTGCGGGGCCGGTGAGGTGTCACGCCCCTGCGCGGCGCGCATCACCCAAACACCTTCAGCATCACCGCCACCCCTGCGATCAGCGCCAGCAACAGCCCGGTGGTGGTCAGACGCACAACGGTTTGCCAGGCGGTGCGCCTTGCCATGCGCAAGCTTGCCAGCAGGGTGCGCAGGTCGCGGATATCGATGGCGGCTTCCGGGCCTTCGAGGCCGACATCGGCGAGTGCCCTGCGGGCGCCCTTCTCGGCGGCGCGGGCGAGGATGGCTTCGAAATCCTCTTCGGGCATGCGGACAAAACCCGCATCGGTGTGCGGTGGGGTCATGGTGCAGTCTCTCGTTGTCGTTGGTTTGAGATCATGTCGCCGGTGCGGTTGGCAGCAGGTACTGGATGGCGATGCGCACGTCTCCGCCTGTGAAGTTTCCGTCATTCGCGGTCAGCATGATCGGCGTCGGCGCATAAAAGGCCTGAACTCACCTCACCCCGGGACTTTCTGGAGCAAATCATCCCTACGGCAGTCGCGGTTCTGGAGGCGCGGCAATTGTCCGCCATTGCCCCTCAAACGTTTCAGTTGAGAACCGCACAGGCCCTGCAAAACAGGCCCACCACCGAAGCGCTGGCCGTGGATTTCTCAGTTCATGGGCCCACTGTTAAGATGGTTGAAACAAAACTCTTGAAGTTCTTGCATGAGGTCTTTCTGGATCGTCATCTTTCCATCGCAAGGGCACATGTCAGGATCGAGTTTCTCGACTACTGGAGTGAGATAGACCATGCGTTTGATGAAGTAGAGGGTGATGCAGAGTTGGTTAAACGGGTGCTTGCCGGACGATGGGACCTGGACATCAGCGAACTGGAACCGCAACTGCCTGCAATCGTCGCGATAATGACAGGCTATCCCATGGGGAGGCTTGGTCGATATACGAAAATTCAGAGCCAAACCACCCCGACATCG
>JALWPC010000177.1 GCA_026995265.1 Paracoccaceae bacterium | reverse complement strand
TTGAAACAGAGGTAAATGTCGGCGCTGTTTCATCTATGTTTTTAATGTTAATCGTTACATTTTGAGTTGTGTCATTTGTTCCGTCATTTGCATGCGCTGTAAATGTGTAACTCTTCTTTGTTTCATAATCAGGAGCTATTTTAAAGGTTACTTCTCCTGTTGTTGCATCTATATTAAAACTCCCACTGTCTCCTCCACTGACAGAGTAGGTAATATTTCCATCATCTGTGGCAGAAAGGGTTATAGCATCCAACTGGTTTTCAGCTACTGTTACTGTATCAGCTGAGACAAACACCGGACTTGTATTTGAACCATTCTCATCAACATCTGTAATATTTATTGTAACACTCTGCGTAGCTGTGTTTGTTCCATCACTCGCTTTTGCTATAAATGTATAACTCTTTTTTGTTTCATAGTCAGGTGCGGTTTTAAATGTTACTTCTCCTGTACTTGCGTTTATATTAAACGCAGCACTATCTCCGCCGCTAATAGAGTAAGTGATATTGTTCTCATCAGAAGTTGTTGCATCGTCTTTTGCACTTAAAATGATTGCACTTAGTTGGTTTTCTTTTACACTTACACTTGAAACAGAGGTAAATGTCGGCGCTGTTTCATCTATGTTTTTAATGTTAATCGTTACATTTTGAGTTGTGTCATTTGTTCCGTCATTTGCATGCGCTGTAAATGTGTAACTCTTCTTTGTTTCATAATCAGGAGCTATTTTAAAGGTTACTTCTCCTGTTACTGCGTTTAGCTTAAACGCAGCGCTGTCACCGCCGCTGAGAGAGTAAATAATATTATTCTCATCAGAAGCCGTGGCATCATCTTTTGCACTTAAAATGATTGCACTTAATTGGTTTTCTTCTACACTTACAGTTGAAGCAGAGGTAAATGTCGGCGCTGTTTCATCTACGTTTTTAATGTTAATCGTTACATTTTGAGTTGTGTCATTTGTTCCGTCATTTGCACTTGCGCTAAAAGTGTAGCTATTTTTAGTCTCATAATCAGGTGCTGTCTTAAAAGTCACTACCCCTGTTATTGAATCTACATTGAAATCTGCACTATCACCGCCACTGATTGCATAAGTGACATTGTTGTCATCTGTCGCTTTGAGAGTGATAGCATTGAGTTGATTTTCCTCTACATTTACACTCTGCGCAGATGTAAAGTTTGGCGCACTCTCATCGACATTAGTTATGTGTATATTTACATTCTGCGTACTTACATTAACACCATCACTTGCAGTTGCTTTAAAAGTGTAAAGATTTTTAGTCTCATAATCTGGTGCGGTTTTAAATGTTACTTCTCCTGTACTTGTATTTATATTAAACGCAGCACTATCTCCGCCGCTAATAGAGTAAGTGATATTGTTCTCATCAGAAGTTGTTGCATCGTCTTTTGCACTTAAAATGATTGCACTTAGTTGGTTTTCTTTTACACTTACACTTGAAACAGAGGTAAATGTCGGCGCTGTTTCATCTATGTTTTTAATGTTAATCGTTACATTTTGAGTTGTGTCATTTGTTCCGTCATTTGCATGCGCTGTAAATGTGTAACTCTTCTTTGTTTCATAGTCAGGTGCGGTTTTAAATGTTACTTTTCCTGTTGCT
>JALWPC010000176.1 GCA_026995265.1 Paracoccaceae bacterium | reverse complement strand
GGGCCATGTGGCTGGGGGTGTTCGGCTTTGACTGGGGGTTTTTCAGCCTCCTGCCCGCATGGGTCTGGCAGGGGGCGTTTGTGGTTTTGCTTGCGGGCAAGGCGGTGATGCTCAGCATCGCCGCACTGGCCCTGCATAAAAAGCGCAGCTACACACTGCTGCCTTTTATGCTGACCATGCCGCTCTACTGGCCCCTTGGCACCATCGCGGCCTTCAAGGCCGTTTACGAAATTTTCCGCGCGCCGTTTTACTGGGATAAAACCGCCCACGGGCTCGACTAACCCGCTTGATTCCTACCCCCGCCAAAATTGGGCAAGCACCGCTCGCTTACACATATCCCGCACCTTTCCCCCGCCTAAAATGCCCGTATCATATTGTTATTGCTGGACAATAACACGTCCATCCTGTTCTACTAACCTAGGTTAATAGAACGCTTTCTACCTTTGGCAGTCATGTCATAACCCCTGGTTGATATTGCCGCAATTTCAATATGATAGAGAAGCTTCTAAGGGGTGTTGCGCGGCGAACGGTGGTGTAAGGCCCTGTTCATAAAGTTTTGCTAAAATTGTTCCCATGCCAGACAAAAGCCGTGAAGGCTTCGGGAAAATCGCGTCGGGCACGAAACACTAACACCCTTTGCGTTCCACCGTCTCAAAGTCATAAAGGTGGCCACTGGGATTTACATACCTTCGTTTGGCACCAAGCCAACCGACGCGATTTTTCTGTTTCAAGGCCAGGGGACTTCCCGCCCAAGGGTCAGATTGGCAGCATCAAAACGGTAGCGCCGCAAGGTTCTGCCGCCTTTCGCGTGCCCGCAAGCCTTACCCCTCGGACGCATCCTGCTTGAGCCGCGTTTCGTAAGCCATTGAAATATGATCCCTTAACGCCGCATCCGCGGCCGCCATATCCCGCTTGGCAATCGCCTCCACAATCGCTTTGTGCTCGGCCACGGCGATCTTTCCCCGCCCTTCGGCGGCCAGGGAGGTGGTGGTCAGCAGGGCCATGGTCCGATGCACTGATTCGAGCTGCCGGATCAGGTAGCGATTATGGCTGGCAAGGTGGATCTGCCGGTGAAAGCGCCGGTTGGCGCGGGCCAGCGCAGCGGGGTCATCGGCGATGGCCTCATCCTGCGCCACCATCTCCTGCAAAATCCGGATCTCCTCGGGCGCCGCGTGCTGCGCCGCCAGTTGCGCCGCCAGCCCTTCAAGCTGGGCCCGCACCGCGTAGAGCTCGCCAAGCTGGTCATGGTCGAGCGACGCCACCACCATCGAGCGCCCGTCCCGCACCAAAATGCTTTGGGTTTCAAGGCGTTGCAGGGCCTCCCGCACCGGGGTGCGCGACACGCCAAACCGCTCGGCCAGTTCCGATTCCACCAGCCGGTCGCCGGGCTGATACACCCCGCTGTCAATCGCCTCCAGCACCAGCTCATAGGCATCCTTGTTTTGCTCCACGCGATTTGGCATCGTAAAATCTCCTTTTCCGGCAAGATAAAGCGCAAAACCGGACCGCGCAATGTGTGTTGCGCGCGCACCCCCAAAGGGCTATCAAAAGCCATGCCTGTCGCCGATTTCACCCATGTGCGGGATTGGGTTTTTGACCTCGATCACACGCTCTACCCCGCCCCCGGCCCGCTGTTCAGCCAGCTCGATGTGCGGATGGAAGCCTTTTTGATGCGCGCGCTCAACCTGCCCCGCGCCGAGGCTGCCCGCCTGCGGCATGACTACTGGCAAACCCACGGCACCACGCTGGCGGGGCTCATGCACCACCACGGCACCGACCCGCACGAATACCTCGCCGATGTGGAAAAGATCGACTTTTCCGTGCTGACACCCAATCCCGCCCTTTGCGCCGCCATTGCCGCCCTGCCGGGCCGCAAGATCGTCTTCACCAACGGCTCTAGAGATTACGCGAAAAACGCCACGCAAGCCCTTGGCATTCATGATGTTTTTGAGGAATACTTCGGCATTGATGACACGGAATTCGTCTGCAAACCCAACACTGAGGCCTTCCATAGGGTGTTTGCCAAAGCGGGAATCGCCTGCGACAGGGCCGCGATGTTCGAGGATGACCCGCGCAACCTCACCACCCCCCATGCGCTGGGGATGAAAACCGTGCTGGTCGGCCCCGCCGCCCCCGCGCCGCACATCCACCATCAGACCGACAACCTCACCGCGTTTCTGCGGCAACTCACGGGGGCTAAAGCATGCGCATAGAGTGTGAGATTCTGATCGCGGGCGGTGGTGTGGCGGGGCTTTCGGCCGCCTGCACCTTCGCCGCTGCCGGCTTTGAAACCCTGTGCGTGGACCCGGCCCCGCCGGCCACGGCTCAGGACCTGCGCTCCACCGCCTTCCTGCTGCCCTCGGTCGAATTGCTCAGGGAATCCGGCCTGTGGGAGATGCTCGAACCCCACGCCGCGCCGCTTTCCATCATGCGCATCCTTGATGCGGGCGGCGAGGCTGGCGTGATTCGCGAGCAGGCGGATTTTCTGGCCGCCGACCTCGGCCTGCCCGCCTTTGGCTACAACCTGCCCAATATGTTACTGCGGGAAAAGATGCTGGCCTTCCTCGCCAAGCTCCCGAATTTTCAGCTCCTCGCGCCGGAATCGGTGGGCAAACTCACCCCGCGCAGCCGCGGGGCGCTGGTGCAGCTTGCGGGTGGAGATCAGGTCTCGGCACGGCTGGTGATTGCCGCCGACGGGCGCAATTCCCCCCTGCGCGAGCAACTCGGGATTGGCGTAAAAACGTGGCGCTACGGGCAAAAGGCACTGGTGTTTAACACCCGCCACACCGAACCGCACCAGAATATTTCCACCGAGATCCACCGCTCCGGTGGACCGTTTACGCTGGTGCCCACCGAGGACCCTTACAGTTCGGCCGTGGTCTGGATGGAGCGCGGCCCCCGCGCCGCTAAGCTGTTTGCCATGGAGGATGCGGCGTTTAACGCGGCGCTTGCCGAGCGCGCCTGCGGCACCCTGGGGGCGATCGAGATCACCGGCAAGCGTGCCCTCTGGCCGATCATCGCGCAGCGCGCCGCCCGCCTGAACGGCCCCCGCACCGCCCTGCTGGCCGAAGCCGCCCATGTGATTCCGCCCATCGGGGCGCAGGGGCTGAACATGAGTCTGACTGACCTCAAGCACCTGAAATCATTGGTGATTGAGGCGCGCGGCCAGGACATCGGAGCGCCGGAGCTATTGCAGAAATACCACCGCGCCCGCTGGGCGGATATGGCGGCGCGGATCAAAGGGGTGGACCTGTTGAACCGCGCCTCGATGGCAGGCAGCCCGATGCTGAAAGACCTGCGCCGCGCGGGGCTGAAAACCTTGCACAGCGTCCGGCCGCTGCGGGATGAACTGATGAAACGCGGGCTCGGGGCCCGTTAAATTTTCGGGGCTAAAGCCCCGAACCGCGCCTCGGCTTTGCCTCGGTGGCGGCGCGTTTAGTGTGGTGCCTGTGGCGATACCGTATCCGCGCCGCGCTTTAAGCGCAGTGCTTGTGGCGTGGTCCGTAAGGGGGCGCTGCCCCCTCGCTGCGCTCACCCCCGGAGTATTTATGGAAGAATGAAGCCTAAATGTTTTCGATCTTGCCGCCGGAGAGGCGCACCACGCGGTCCATGCGTGCGGCGAGGTCGTGGTTGTGGGTGGCGATCAGGGCGGCGAGGCCGGTTTCGCGCACCAGCTCCATGAGCACCAAAAACACGGTTTCTGAGGTCTCGGGGTCGAGGTTGCCGGTGGGTTCATCGGCCAGCAACAGCGCGGGCCTGTTGGCCAGAGCGCGGCAAAAGGCGACGCGCTGTTGCTCGCCGCCGGAAAGCTCGGCGGGGCGGTGGCTATAGCGGTTTTGCAGGCCGACACGCTCCAGCAGCATCCGGGCGCGGGCGATGGCCTCGGCTTTGCGCGCGCCGTTGGCTTGCTGTGGCAGGGCGATGTTTTCCTCGGCGCTGAACTCCGGCAACAGGTGGTGGAACTGGTAGATGAAGCCGATTTGTGCACGCCTGAGCCGCGTACGCGCCTTGTCTTTGGCCTTTTCGGCAGGGGTGCCGGAGATGATCACCTGCCCCGAAGTGGGGTTGTCCAACAGCCCGGCGATATGCAGAAGCGTGGATTTCCCCGCGCCCGAAGGGGCGATCAGGCCGACAACCTCGCCCGCCTTCAGGCTCAGCTCCACCCCGTTTAGAACGTTGATTTCGTTGGGTTTCCCCGCAAAATAGGTTTTGGTAAGGCCCTTAAGCTCCAGCACATTACTCATAGCGCAGCGCCTCCACCGGCGACAGCCTGGCGGCATTGCGCGCCGGAATAATGGTGATGGTCAGGCTCAGGCTGAGCGAAATCACCACCGTTGCCAGCACATCCTCCCACCGCAGCCGCGCCGGAATTTCGGTGAGGTATTTGATCTCGGGATTCCAGAGCTGCGTGCCCGTCGCCCATTCAAGAAAGTGCTGTAAATCGGCGATGAAATAGGCAAAGGAGGTGCCAAGCGCCAGCCCGAACAGGGTGCCGATAATGCCGATCAGCGAGCCGCAGATGAAGAAAATCCGCATGATGCTGCCCTGGGTCAGCCCCATGGTGCGCAGAATGCCAATGTCCTTGCCCTTGTTTTTCACCAGCATCACCAGGCCGGAAATGATGTTCATGGCGGCGATCAGCACCATCAGAGATAGAATGATGAACATCACCCTGCGCTCGGTATCAAGCGCGC
Organism: Paracoccaceae bacterium; assembly: GCA_026995265.1. Classification (GTDB taxonomy): domain Bacteria; phylum Pseudomonadota; class Alphaproteobacteria; order Rhodobacterales; family Rhodobacteraceae; genus UBA3077. The sequence goes on along the minus strand of JALWPC010000176.1, from coordinate 2,007 downwards.
TCAGAAAGGCGCCGTTGGCATCCCGCCATGTCCAGATGATCTGGCCGTTGGTGGCCGCCCGGATCGGTCCGCGCAGGTCATCCACCGCTTGCGGGTCTTTGACCATCACTTCAATTTCATCGGCCAACCCTTCACGATTAAAGAAACTTTGCGCCTCGGCAAAGGGCATGTAGATGCGCGTTCGGTCGATATCCGAACGGCCGACCCTGAAGATGTAGACCACTTCATATTCGTTGATCCGCGGGGTAGTGCCAAAGGGGGTGACCGCCCCATCCGGTGAAATCAACTGGATGTAATCCCCAACCCTCAGGTTGAGCGCGCGGGCAATGCCGGAGCCTATTGCCACCCCGTTATCATATTGCTCGATGTCGCCCTGAAAGCTCTCGGGGTGGGCGATCAGCGGCAGGTCTTTTATATCGGCCAGCGTTTCGCCATAAATCTGCACGCCGGAATTCTGCCCGTTGGCCGAAGCCATCACCTGCGCCTTGATGATCGGCGCGGCGCGGGTCACGCCGGGCACGGCCGCCACCGCCGCCGCCATCTCCTCATAGTTTTCAATGCTGCGGCTGCGGGAATTGGCGTAGTCATACGCTGCCGAATATACCGTAAGATGTGCGTTCACCCCCAAAATACGGTCGGTGAATTCCTCCCGAAACCCGATCATCACCGCCTGCACCACGATCAGCGCCGCAACGCCCAGCATCACCCCGATCAGCGCATACCAGGCGATCACCGAAATGCCGCCCTCCTTGCGCCGCGCCCGCAGGTAGCGCCAGGCGATCGACCATTCAAACCGTGAAAAAGGGCGCGTGTCCAAGGGCTTATACCGCGCTCAGTAGCTGCGCGCAGCGGTCCAGCGCCGCCTCTGGCGACATCTCTTCGCTCTCCCCCGTGCGCCTATTGGTCAGCTCAACCACACCGTTTTGCAGCCCCCGCGGCCCGACGGTGATGCGCCACGGGCAGCCGATCAGGTCCATGGTGGCAAACTTCGCCCCGGCCCGCTCGTCGCGGTCATCATAAAGCGGCTCCAACCCTCTTGAAAGCAACCCTTGGTAGAGAGTTTCGCACACGGAGTCGGTGCCCTCGCCCCCCTGCTTGAGGTTGACAATGCTGACCTTGAACGGGGCCACGCTCTCGGGCCAGATGATCCCCTTGTCGTCGTGGTTGGCCTCGATCAGCGCCCCGACCAGCCGCGAAACCCCGATCCCGTGGCTGCCCATATGCACCGGCACCTCCGTGCCCTCGGGGCTGCTCACCGCCGCATTCATTGCCGCGGAATATTTGGTGCCGAAGTAAAAAATCTGCCCCACCTCGATGCCCCGCGCGCTGCGCTGGCGATCAGAGGGCACCTTGGCAAACAGCGCCGCATCATGGGTTTCATCGGTGCGCGCATAAGGTGTTGTAAATTCGTCGAAAATGCCCTGGCATTGCGCGACGCTGTCATAATCCACCTCGCGGTCACCCAGCGAAAGCTCCGTCACCGCGCTGTCATAAAACACCTCGGATTCGCCGGTCTCCGCCAGCACCAGAAACTCGTGGCTATGCTCGCCGCCAATCGGCCCCGTATCGGCCCGCATCGGAATCGCCTTCAGCCCCATGCGCTCATAGGTGCGCAGATAGCTCACCAAATGGCGGTTATAGGCATGCAGGGCGCCGGCCTCGTCCAGGTCGAAATTATAGCCGTCTTTCATGAAAAACTCGCGCCCGCGCATCACCCCGAACCGGGGCCGCCGCTCATCGCGAAACTTCCACTGGATGTGGTAGAGCGTCAGCGGTAACTCCTTGTAAGACTTCACAGAATGGCGGAAAATATCGGTGATCAGCTCCTCGTTGGTGGGGCCATAGAGCATGTCGCGCCCGTGTCGGTCCTTGATGCGCAGCATCTCCTCGCCGTAGTCGTCATAGCGGCCAGATTCCCGCCAGAGGTCCGCCGTTTGCAAGGTGGGCATCAGCATCGGAATATGCCCGGCGCGCTGCTGCTCCTCATGCACGATATTCTCCAATGTC
>JALWPC010000175.1 GCA_026995265.1 Paracoccaceae bacterium | reverse complement strand
CCAAGCGCGAGCATATCGCCATGGTCGAGGGCCGCTTTGGCCTGTCGATCAGGGTAGAGAGCGACCCGACGCTGATCTCGCCGGAATACCGCGTGGAGCGCTTCAAAACCGCCAGCCGTGTGGTGCCTATCCCCGAAGCCCTGCCAGTGGTGGATATGACCGATATGCCGGATCTGGAGGAGGAGCCGGAGGCGGAAGAGGTGCCCGAAGAGCAACCCAAAAAGCGCCGCCGTCGCCGCCGCCGTGGTGGCAAGAACCGGGGCGAGCAAAGCGCCGAAAATACGGCGGAGAGCAAGGCCGAGGCGCCCAACGAGGCGCAGCCGGAAGCTAACGAGACCACAGCGGCAGACGCCACAGCCGACGACGCGGAAAAGCCCAAACGCTCCCGCTCCCGCACCCGCCGTCGGCCCGCCAAGGAAGAGGGCGAGGCCGTGGTTGAAACGCCAGAAGAAGCAGTAGAAACCGAGGAAAAGCCAAAGCGCAAGCGTCGGGCCCGCGTTAAGGCCCCCGCACCGGAGGCGGACACGCCGAAAGCCGAAACGGCCCCGGAGGTTGAGGCGGCCCCTGTCGCGCCCGTGGCCGAGGCAAAGGAGGAAAAGCCTGCACCGATGAAGCGCCAGCGGGTGACGGCGAAAGCGCCATCTGCCGAGCCGGACCCTGCCCCTGCGGCGGTGGAAGTGGCCGAAGCTGCCCCTGTGGAAACGGTGGAGCCGGAAGCGGAAGAGGCGGACAAGCCCAAGCGGCGGGGGTGGTGGTCTCGCAGGCCTAAGGAATAGAATCGCTAAAGCCCCCTCCTAACCTCCCCCGCAAGCGGGGGAGGGACTCACCAAACCTTCAGGATCTGATTTTGAACCAGCGCTGCAACCTGGCGACGCCCTCGATCATATCCTCGGTTGAGCGCGCATAGGAAAACCGCAGGGTTTTGTGGCCACGCTCGGGGTCGAAATCCAGCCCCGGAGTGACGGCCACGCCCGCATCGCGCAGGATTTCCGCGGCCAGGGCGCGGCTGTCGTCGGTGAGGTCGCTGACATCGGCATAGATGTAAAACGCACCATCGGGCGGGGCGAAACGGGTAAAGCCCGCCTTGGGCAGGCCCTCAATGAGCACTTCGCGATTGCGGGCATAGGTTTCTAAGTGGCCCTGCAATTCATCCTCGCACTCCATCGCCGCCAGCGCCGCCACCTGCGCGGCGTGCGGGGCGCAGATAAACAGGTTCTGGCTCAGGCGCTCGATACGGCGCACATGGGATTCGGGCACCACCATCCAGCCCACCCGCCAGCCGGTCATGGAATAATACTTGGAAAACGAGTTGATGACATAGACATCATCGGTGACCTCCAGCGCCGAAACCGCGCGGGTGTTGTATTCAATCCCGTGGTAGATTTCATCGGAAATCAGCGCCGTGCCCTGCTCCGCGCAGGCCTCGGCCAGTGCGGCAAGCCCGGGCTTGCCCAGCATGGTGCCGGTGGGGTTGGCGGGCGAGGCCACCAGCAGGCCATCGAGCCCCGCAATCTGCGCGGCCACGGGCTGGTAATTGCTGGCCGCACCGGTTTCCAGCCGCACCGCCTCCAAAGCCTGGGATTTCAGGATGTTGCGATAGCTCGGGTAAGCCGG
>JALWPC010000174.1 GCA_026995265.1 Paracoccaceae bacterium | reverse complement strand
AGGACGGGCAGATGATCTCCAATCTGATCGCCTATCACATGCAGAAATCGCTGAACTGGTCGCTGGCGGCGGCGCTGGGGGGCATTCTGCTGGCCATCGTGCTCATTCTTTACTGGCTCTATGACAAAATCGTGGGCATTGACAACATGAAACTCGGGTAACGGCTATGGCGAAGTTTCCTCCCTATATGACCTTCGGGCAAAAGGTCTGGCATTATACCTTCCGATTTCTGGCGGCGCTGATCTTTCTGTTTCTGATCACCCCGATCATCATCATCATTCCGCTGAGCTTCAATACCGAGCCCTATTTCACCTTCACCTCGGGTATGCTGAGCCTGGACCCCGAAGCCTTCAGCCTGCGCTGGTATCAGGATATTTTCACCAACGGCATGGCCAACCCCGACGCCACCGAGGGCTGGTGGGCCGATGTCTGGGCCAATGCGCAGTGGATTCGCGCGGCGCAGAACAGCTTCATTATCGGCTTTTTCGCCACCCTGCTGGCCACCGGCTTCGGCACCCTCGCCGCCATTGGCCTGAGTCGCTCGGAAATGCCCGCCAAGGGGCTGATCATGTCTATTCTGATCTCGCCCATGATCGTGCCGCTGGTGGTGACGGCTGCGGGGATGTTCTATTTCTACTCCGGCGATTTCAACCCGTTTCAGGAGGGCAAGCAGGCGCTGGCGGGCTCCAAGCTCGGGGTGATTCTGGCCCACGCCGCCCTCGGCACGCCTTTTGTGATCATCACCGTGACCGCCACGCTGGTGGGCTTTGACAAAAGCCTGACCCGCGCCGCCGCCAATATGGGCGCCGGGCCGGTGCGCACCTTTTTCAAAATCCAGATGCCGCTGATCCTGCCCGGGGTGATCTCGGGGGCGCTGTTTGCCTTTATCACCTCCTTTGACGAGGTGGTGGCGGTGCTGTTCCTTGCCGGGCCGGATGACAAAACCATCCCGCGGCAGATGTTTTCGGGCATTCGCGAGCAGATCAGCCCGACGATTCTGGCGGTGGCGACGATTCTGGTTATCATCTCGGTGATCCTGCTGGCCTCGCTGGAAATGCTGCGCCGCCGGTCCGAGCGGCTGCGGGGCCTGAGCCCGAGCTAGGCGCGTTTCCTCAAGCCAAAAACCAAATCCACCCTGCGATAGTAAATACCGAGGCGCTGGTGGCGAGTATTATCGCACTGGCCGCCACCCCTTTGCCGCGACCATACATCGAGGCAAACAGAAAAGCATTGGCCCCCGGGGCCATCGCGGCTGTCAACACCGCATTGCGCATTACCTGCGGCTCCAGCGAAAACACGCGGGTTGCCAGCAGGTAAACCAGCAGCGGATGCACGAGTAAAGACAGCGCGCTCACCATGCCCGCTTGCGGCAGCGAGGCCCCGAGTGAATACCGCGTGAGCACCCCGCCAATGCCAAACAGCGCCACGGGCAGGGTGGTGCGCGCCAGCATTTCAATGGCGGAGAGCGCTGGGGCTGGCAGGGTGAGGCTGCTGAGGTTGACCACGAAGCCAAGGGCAATGCCGATCATCAGCGGGTTGCGAAACATCATCTTCAGGATGGTGCGGGCGGTTTGGTGAAAGGCCTGTTTATCGGCCCGCGAAAGTTCCATGGCGGTGATGCCCAGGAGATAGCAAAACGGCGCGTGGATAGAGACCAGCGCCACATTGGTAACCAGCGACTCCGCCCCGTAGGCACGCTCGGAAATCGGAAAGCCGAGGATCAGGGAATTGGAAAACAGCGCCCCGAAGGCCACCGCCACCGCCTCGCCGGGGCGGCGCTTGAACAGGGTGCGGGCCAGCAGCAGGGCCAGCAAAAAGCTGCCCGTAGCGGCGATGTAAAACGAGGCCATCAGCGGCCATTGAAAGGCGCTGGAAATGTCCAGCCGGCTGACACTGAGGAACAGGAGGCTCGGGGCGGCGAACTTCAGGGCAAAGCCCATCATGCCGTCAATGGCGCTTTGGGAAAGCCAGCCCAGCCTGGCGGCCCCGGCTCCGGCGGCGATCAGCAGGAAAACCGGCGCGATGATGTCCAGAATGGCGGCGATCATACGGGCAGGCTCAGCACCATGCCGTCATAAGCGGGGGTGACATTGGCGGGGGTCTCGGCGGCCACCGCCTCATAATCAAGGTCAATGTGCATATTGGTGAGCACCGCCTGTTTGGGCGCGGCGCGCGCGATCCAGTCCAGCGACTGCGCAAGGTGGCTGTGGGTGGGGTGGGGGTCGCGGCGCAAGGCATCCAGCACCCAAATATCCAGCCCCTGCACGGCGGCCCAGCTTTCTGCATACATATCCGAGACATCGGGCAGGTAGGCCAGCCCGCCGATGCGAAAGCCCAGCGCATCTATCCGGCCATGCTTGGCCTTGAAGGGCTTCAGCACAATATCCCCGCCCGCGCCGGAAATGGTCACGGGGCCCTCGATGGGGAGCAGGTCGAGAATCGGCGGATAGGCGCTGCCCTCGGGCTGCACGAACACATAGCCAAAGCGGGTGATCAGGGCTTCGGAGGTGGGGGCGTCGGCATAGACCTTCAGGCGCTCGCCGATATTGTAAACGATGACGCGCAGGTCATCGACCCCGTGCACGTGGTCGGCGTGCGGGTGGGTGTAGACCACGCCATCCAGCGCCGACACCTCGGCCGAAAGGAGCTGCTCGCGCAGGTCGGGGCCGGTGTCGATCAGGGCCCGCGTGGTGCCCTTTGGCCCGAGGCGCTCCACCAGCATGGCGCAGCGGCGGCGGCGATTGCGCGGGTTGTTCGGGTCGCACGCGCCCCAGTCATTGCCAATGCGCGGCACCCCCGCCGAAGAGCCGCAACCAAGGATGGTATAGCGATAGGTGGCGCTCATGCGGGGCTCCATGCGGCGGCTTTGGCAAACAGGCGGTCGAAATTCCCGGTGGTGCGGGCGGCGAATTCCTCCAGCGACAGGCCGAAGACATCGGCCCCCACCTCTGCGGTGAGGGCGGTATAGGCGGGCTCGTTGCGCTGGCCCCGGTGCGGGGGCGGGGCAAGGTAGGGGGAGTCGGTTTCCACCAGGATGCGCTCTATCGGGGCGGCGGCGAAAATATCCCGCACCTCCTGGGATTTCTTGAAGGTCGCCACGCCCGACATGGAAAGGTAACCGCCAAGCGCCAGCGCGGTTTTCGCCAGTGCGGGGCCGGAAGAAAAGCAATGCATAACCAGCGGAAAGGCCCCGTTGCCCATTTCCGCCCGCAGGATGTCGGCCATGTCGTCATCGGCGGCGCGGGCGTGGATGATCAGCGGCAGCCCGCTTTGCCGCGCCGCTTCGATATGGACGGCAAGGGACTGCTTTTGCACCTCGGCACTCTCCGCCGTGTAGTGGTAATCCAGCCCGGTTTCACCAATACCAACCATTTTGGGGTGCTCAGTGACCGCCAGAAGCTCTTCAACCGTCACCATCGGCTCGGAAGCGGCGCTCATCGGGTGGGTGCCCGCGGCGAAGAACACTGGTGCATGGGCCTCGGCAATGGCCTGCACTTTGGGCAGCGCTCTGAGCTTGGTGCAAATGGTCACCATCCGCTCCACGCCAGCCGCCTGGGCGCGCGCGATGACGTCGGCAAGGTCCCCATCGAAATCGGGGAAATCCAGGTGGCAGTGGCTGTCTACAATTCGGGGCATGGCGGGCCTTTGCGCGGGCTTTGGTGGATGGATAAAGGTATCCTGTATCTGGCGGGCGGGGTCAAGCGCAGCTTTAGCGCGTGGGCGAGCATAGAGGAATAAGCAACCCACCGGAGTGTTGTGTGCGTTTTGACTACTTTCGATTGATCTTGTTCTACTCTCCTAGGAGAGTAGAACAAGAGGCATCCTGTATATTATCGCATTATCAATATGTTACGGGTTTTGAAGTGTTGGGGATCCAGCGGTTCAGAGCGCTTTGCGCGCCGCTTTGTCGATCTGCATGAAAGCGTCCAGAATAACCTGCGCGGGGTCCAGGTTGACAGCGCGGGCATGGGTGGTTCTGGCCGAGATGTCCTGCTGAAGATCGGCCCATATGCGGGCCTGGCGGGGGGTGGCCGCGAGTCTGGTGGCCAGCGCCAGCTCGCCCGTCGCGGCCTCCACCATCGGCATGCCCGCCCCGTGGCGGGCAAGGCGCACCAAGGCCAGAGACACCAGTTCGACCATCAGCGCATAGGGGCCCTCATTCCCCCGCGCCGCGCATTTCTCGGCCAGGGCCAGCGCAAGGCCACGGTCCAGATTCGGGGCGGTTGCAACCAGGCTGATAATCTGCCCATAGAGCTTCACGCCGTCATCAGCGAGCAGCCGGATGGCCTGCCCGGGGGCGCCGCCGGACAGCGCCGCCAGTGCCGATGACATGCCCTCGGCATGGCCGGCTTGCGACAGGGCCTTTGCCATATCCGCCTCATCCAGCGTATCACAACGCAGGCTGCGGCAACGGGAGCGGATGGTGGGCAAAAGCTTGCTGGGCTGGTGCGCCACCAGCAGGATCACCGCCTTTTCGGGGGGTTCCTCCAGGATTTTCAGCAGCCCGTTGGCGGCGGCGGAATTCAGCTCGTCGGCGGCATCCACAATCGCCACCCGCCAGCCACCATCGGCAGCCGAGAGGTTGAAGAAGCCCTTGAGCTTGCGCACCTCGTCAATGGTGATCGCGGTTTTCAGGCGCTTTTTCTGCGGGTCCCAAGGGCGGCGGCAGAGCAGCAGGCGCGGCTCGGCCAGCGCGGCCATGCGGGCAATCACCGGCGCGCCCGGGTCCGTCGCGAGGTCGCCGGGCGGGCCGAACAGGCTGCCGCCTTCCTGCGTCAGCAGAAACCGGGCGATCTGCCAGGCCAGCGTTGCTTTCCCCACCCCTTTGGGGCCGGAAATCAGCCAGGCGTGGTGCATCCGCCCGCCGTTGAAGGCCTCCAGAAAGGCGGCCTCGGCGCGCGCCTGCCCAAACACTTGCCCCGCATGGCGCGGGTGGGGCGCGCCCTCTGCGGCGTCCGGCTCGGGGATGTCCTCTTCGTCGCTCATGGCAGGCGGCCCTTCAGGGCCTCGCGCACCCGCGCCGCCACCGCCTCGACGCTGCCATTACCGTCTATGCCGATGCAGCGCTCGGGGAAATCGGTGAGCAGGGCGCGAAACCCGGCACGCAGCTTTTGCTGGAATTCGGCCCCGAAAGCCTCGAACCGGTCTTCGCCGGAGTGGCGCGCAAGGCCCCGCTTCAGGCCAAGCTCGGGGTCTATATCTATCACCAGCGTAAGGTCCGGCTCTTTGCCGATCATCAACCGGTGCAGCGCATCGACCTTGGCGCGCAAATCGCCCCGCGTTGCCCCCTGATACACCCGCGAAGAATCGCTGAACCGATCAGAAATCACCACCGCCCCGCGCGCCAGGGCGGGCAGAATGGTGCGCTCCAGATGGTCGCGCCGCGCGGCGAAAAACAGCAGAATCTCGGTTTCGGCCGACCAGCGCCCCGGGTCGCCCTCCACCAGCAGCCGCCGGATCTCCTCGGCCCCGTCAGAGCCGCCGGGCTCGCGGGTGAGCACCACATCGCGGCCCTCGGCTTTCAACGCCTCATAAAGCCGCCGCGCCTGGGTGGATTTGCCAGAGCCATCGGCCCCTTCAAAGGTGAGGAAAAACCCGGCGCTCACAGCAGGCCGCCAGCCAGCACCCGCGTTTTCAGAATGCCAAACGCGGCTTTGAAACGGTCCATGAACCCCGCCGCCGCCACATCGGACATCGCCGCCAGCGGAAAGCGCTGCTCGCCGCGCTCGGGCACTTCCACCACCAGCTCGCCCAGCGTATCGCCTTTGGTGATCGGTGCTTCTATCGGCCCTTCATACACCACCTTGGCCTTGATGTTGGGCAAGGTGCGGTAAGAAAGCAGCATCGAGACATCTTCCGACAGCGCCATGCCCACCTGTGGCTCTTGCCCCAGCCAAACATCGGCGCGGGCCAGCTCGGTGCCGCCTTCAAACAGGGTGTTCATGGTGAATTCGCGAAAGGCCCAGTTGATCAGCCGCTCGCCCTCCGAGGCCCGCGCCGCCGCGCTGTCCAGGCCGTTCACCACCACGATCACCCGCCGGTTTCCGCGCACGGCCGAGCCCACCAGCCCGTAACCCGCTTCCTCTGTGTGACCCGTTTTCAGCCCGTCTGCTCCGATGCCCAGCGGCAAAATCGGGTTCCGGTTAAAGCGGTTATCAGGGGTGCGGCCGTCAAACGGAAACTCGCGGATGGAGAAATAGTGGTAGTATTGCGGGAACACCTTGATCATCCGGCGGGCCAGAAAGGCAAGGTCGCGCACGCTCATCACCTGGCCTTCCCCGGGCCAGCCAGTGGCGTTCACAAAGATCGAGTTCATCATGCCAAGCTCGCGCGCCCGCGCCGTCATCTGGCGGGCAAATTCGGCCTCTGTGCCCCCCAGCCCCTCGGCCAGCGTGACCGCGGCGTCATTGCCCGAAAGCACGATCACGCCTTTGATCAGGTCATCCACCGTTACGCGGTCGCGGGTGTTCAGAAACATCGAAGAGCCGCGGATGGAGGCCGCATGGGCAGAGACCGAGAACTTCTCGTCAAGCGTAATCCGCCCCGCTTCCAGCGCCTCGAACACCATGTTCAGGGTCATCAGCTTGGACATGGAGGCGGGCGGCAGGGGTTCGTCGGCGTTTTTGGAGAGCAGCACTGTGCCGGTGTTGTAATCCACCACAATCGCCGCGCGGGCCGGTGTTTCCAGCGCCTGTGCGGGTGCGGTTGCGGCTGCCAACAGGCT
>JALWPC010000173.1 GCA_026995265.1 Paracoccaceae bacterium | reverse complement strand
GAGGGTTGAGACACAAAGGCGAGCGCCGCCATATTGACCGGCACCAGCAGCCCCGCCACCCAGATTTGCACCCATAGCGGCAGGCTGCGATAAGAGCGCCAAATTTCAAGAAAAACCATTTAGCCCCCAATCTGCGGTTTGCACCGCTGGCGAAAAGTTTTAGACAACACTTTATGGAACGCAAGACAAAACTCCGTCATTACCTCGAGGCGGTGCTGATTTATGCGCTGCCCTGGGCGCTGCGGCCCCTGCCCTTTCGCTGGCGGGTGGCGATGGGCGGGGCTTTGCTCGGCTTTGCGATACGTATGATCCCAAGCCTGCGCAAACGGATTGAGCACAATCTGGCGCTTGTAATGCCGGAAAAGGCGCAGGATAAGACATTTATCAAGCGGATCGCCCGCCATATCGGGCGCGGGTTCATGGTGTTGTTTTATACCAAGGATTATCACGCCGGTCTGAGCGGTGTTGAGATGGCGCCGGATGCTTTTGCACAAATCAAGGCGGCGCAGGCGGCAGGGCAGCCGGTGATCATTGTCTCTGGGCATTTTGGCGAATGGGAGGCCATTCGGGTGATGCTGGCGCGGGCGGGCCTGCCGAGCGCCTCGATCTACCGCGAGGCGGGGAACCCGATTTTCGAGCGCCATTTTGCCGAGGCCATGGCCGTTGGCGGGGCCGGGCTGTTTCAAACCGGCCTGAAGGGCACGCGCAAAATGCTCAAACATCTGCGCGCCGGCGGGATAATCACCATTTTGCTGGACCAGCGGGTGGATGACGGCGTGCCGCTGGATTTTCTGGGCAAACCGGCGCTGAGTTCGCCGATCATACCCGAGTTGGCGGTAAAAACCGGGGCGCTTCTGGTGCCCGCCTATGCGCCCCTGCGCGCCGACGGACGGGTGGAGATTATCGTTGACCCCCCCATTCCCCATGGCGACCCGCTGGACATGCTGCAAGCGGTGAATGACAGCCTGAGCGCGCAGATACGTGCCCACCCCGAACAATGGTATTGGCTGCACCGGCGCTGGGCGCGACCGGACCTTGAGGCCTAAAAGGCGCCATGCCATGCGGGCAGAAGGTCGCCCTTTGCCGGGGTCGCCTCGTAAACGGCGCGCGCAACGGCGCGGGAGAGGCAAAGCGCCGCGCTGTGGCCGATCATCAGCGGATCGGCCACCGCATCGGTGAGGGGCGCGGCGCCGGTGGCCACGGCAAAGATCAGGTCGCCGTCCACGGGGGTGTGGCTGGGCAGAATGGCGCGGGCCAGACCGTCTTGCGCCGCGGTGGCCATGCGGGTGGCCTGGGCCTTGTCCAGCCGTGCATCGGTGGCGACAATGGCAATGGTGGTGTTGCCCTTTTCCGAAAACCCCTGCAGCTTGAAGCTCACCGGCTTGGCCAGCGGGTCGCCCATCGGCGCGGGGCCACGGCCGCCGAACTCGCCGCCAACCTCCCACGGGGCGGCATGGAAATGGCCGTTGGCATCGGCCACGGTGCCAAAGGGGTTGGCGGCAACCAGCGCCCCCACCGTATGGCCGCTCTCCAGCAGCACCGAGGCCGACCCCAGCCCGCCCTTGAGCGTGCCCGTAAGCGCACCGGTGCCCGCGCCCACCGAGCCGAGGGCAAAGCTTTCTGC
>JALWPC010000172.1 GCA_026995265.1 Paracoccaceae bacterium | reverse complement strand
CCGCAACGGGGGCAGGGGCGGCCACGGGCGTGGCATGAATCTCCCGCGCCACCCGCACATCAATCGAATCGCTCTCGCCATAATCGCGGCTCACTTCGATCTCGGTCAGGTCGTTCTCCCGCAAAATTTCGGAAAGCGCCTTGATAAATTCAACGTCGGAATCCAGTTTTTTCGTGCCCATTTTTTCCCTCGGGTTTCTGCCGCTGTGGCCCTGTGCAAAATATCGCGCCACTATACGCCCTTCCGGCAAAAACGAAAAGCGCCGAGTTATCCCCCGGCGCTTAATTTTCGCGGTGGCGGCCGATTATTGCAGCGCGCTGCGGGTGTCATCCACCAGTTGTTGCATCCCCTCCAGCGGCACATAGCCCCGCAGCATCTGGTTGCCCACCACAAAGGTGGGTGTGCCGGAAATCTGCATGTGCTGGCCCAATGTGCGGTTGGTCTGGATGATCTGGGTCACCAGCGGCGTGTTCATGGTGTCCAGCATTTTGGCCGAATCAAGCCCCAGCGCGTCGGCGATATGCTGCAAGGATTGCTCGGTCAGCGGCCCGTTTTCGCGCATCAAAGCGTCGTGGAAGCGCTCATAGGCCGCGTCGCCCTCGTTCACCTGCACGGCAATGGCGGCGCGTGAGGCGAGCACGCTTTCCGGCCCCAGAATCGGGTATTCCTTGAGCACAAAACGAATATCGGGGTTGGCCTCGATCAGTTGTAAAACCTCGGGGTAGGCGCGCTTGCAATAGCCGCATTTATAGTCGGAAAACTCGACAATATTGATGGGGCCGTCGGGGTTGCCCGACACGGCGGAGTAGCCATCATTGAAGAGCTGGTCGTGAAATTGTGCCACAAGGGCCTGGTCATTACCCGCCGCTTCCTGCTGCTGGCGCTTTTGCAGAATATCGACGGCCTCCATGATCACCTCGGGGTGGTCGAGCAGATAGGTGCGCACCGCGGCCCCGAAGGCCTCGGTCTGGGCGTCGGTCATATTGCTGAAATCCTGCGCCGAGGCGAAGGTGGTGGCAAGCCCCATGAACAGGGCGAGGAAGAAAGATCGCATAGCGGCGCTCCGGTTGGGCCACACGCTGCCTTGACGGCGGGCGCGCAATGGCGGCATTACAGTTGCGGCAGTAAGGAGCATTTTTATGAAAATATCAAGCCGCGGCGATGTCGCTCCCTTTATCGTGATGGATGTGATGGAGGCGGCGCGCCTTGAGGAGGCCAGGGGGCGCCATATTATCCATATGGAGGTGGGGCAACCGGCCACCGGCGCGCCACGGGGGGCGCTGGCGGCGCTGAAAGCGGCGATGGATGCGGGGCCGCTTGGCTATACCGTGGCCCTTGGCCTGCCCGAGCTGCGGGCGCGAATCGCGGCTATGTATCAGGCGCGCTACGGGGTGGAGGTCTCACCCGGGCGGGTGGTGGTCACGGCGGGCTCGTCGGCGGGGTTTCTGCTCAGCTTCATCAGCCTGTTTGATACGGGGGCGCGGGTGGGCATTGGCGATCCGGCTTACCCGAGCTATCGCAACATCCTGAAATCCCAGGCTTTGGAGGCGGTGCGGCTGGAAACCGGTGCGGCCAGCAATTACCAGCCCGTGGCCGCGCAGATTGCGGGGCTCGATGGCCTGCTGG
>JALWPC010000171.1 GCA_026995265.1 Paracoccaceae bacterium | reverse complement strand
ATCCACGGGCTGGTGCGGGCCGAGAAGATCACCCGCACGGCGATGGTGTTTATCGGGCCCGCTTTGGCGGCGGCGGATGACTTTAGGGATTCAGCACTTTATGATCCGGCCATTCCGCATGTTTTGCGGCCAAAGGTGAAGGTATGAGCGAATTTGCAAAAGGCGAGGTGTGGCTGGTGGGGGCGGGCCCCGGCGATGCGGGGCTCTTGACCCTGCACGCGGTGGAGGCCCTGAGGGCCGCCGATGTGGTGGTGCATGATGCGCTGGTGAGCGCCGAGGTGCTGGAATATGCGGCGGGGGCGGAGCTGGTGCATCTGGGCAAGCGCGGCGGGCAACCCTCGCCCAAGCAGCCGGAGATCAACGCGCGGCTTATTGCCGAGGCCAGGGCGGGCAGGCGGGTGGTGCGCCTCAAAGGCGGGGACCCGTTCATGTTTGGCCGAGGCACCGAGGAGGTGCTGGCGCTGGTGGCGGCGGGGGTGAGGTTCCGCGTGGTGCCGGGGATAACGGCGGGCATCGGCGGGCTGGCTTATGCGGGGATTCCGGTGACCTCTCGGGATGTGAATTCCAGCGTGATATTTTTGACGGGGCATGACCATACGGGGCTTTCGCCCGAGGGCATCGACTGGGCGGCTGTGGGCCGCGCGGCGGGGATGATCGTGCTTTATATGGCCATGCGCCACATGGGCGAGATTGCCGAAAAGCTGATGGCGGGCGGGCTGGCGGCGGATACGCCGGTGGCGGTGGTGATGCGGGCTTCAACGCCTCAGATGCGGGTGCTGGACACCACGCTTGAGAAGGCCGCGGCGGATATTGCGGAAAGCGGCATTGGCGCGCCGGCGATTGTCAGCATCGGGCGGGGGAACCTGCTGCGGGCGCAGATGGCATGGGGCTGAAGGGGCTGATACTTGCCGCGCCAAGCTCGGGCGCGGGGAAAACCGTGGTCACGCTGGGGCTTTTGCGGGCACTCAGGCGGCAGGGGGTGGATATGTGTTCGGCCAAATCGGGGCCGGATTACATTGACCCGGCCTTTCATAGAGCGGCCACGGGCAAGGCCTGTGTGAACCTTGACGCCTGGGCGATGGCGCCGGAGGCCCTGCGGGCGCTGGCCCATCGGCAACCCTCGGGCCTGTTGCTGGTCGAGGGCGCGATGGGCCTGTTTGACGGGGCACCTGTGGCGGGCGCACCCATGGGCAAGGGCTCGGCGGCGGACCTTGCGGAGGCGCTGGGTCTGCCGGTGGTGCTGGTGGTGGATGTGGCGCGCCAAGCGCAAAGCGTGGCGGCGGTGGTGGCGGGGCTGGCGGCGTTTCGCAAGGGCGTGCGGGTGGCCGGGGTGATTCTGAACCGGGTGGGCTCGGAGCGGCACCGGCAGATGATCGAGCGGGCGATAAGCGGCGTGCCGGTGCTGGGCGCGGTGCCCCGCGAAGGGCGGATGCAGCGGGAGTCCCGCCACCTCGGGCTGGTGCAGGCGGGCGAGGATGCGGGGCTGGAGGCTTTCATCGAGGGCGCGGCGGATGTGGTGGCGGCGGCGGTGGACCTCGGGGCCCTGGCGGGTTTGGCCGCACCCTTGCCTGCCGCCGGGCCTGTGCCGCCGGTGGCCCCGCTCGGGCAGCGCATTGCGGTGGCGCGGGATAAGGCCTTTACCTTTGCTTACCCGCATATGCTGGAGGGCTGGCGGGCGGCGGGGGCGGAGCTGTCCTTCTTTTCGCCGCTGGCCGATGAGGGCCCAGAGGTGGGGGCGGATGCGGTGTTCCTGCCCGGAGGCTACCCTGAACTCTATGCCGGAAAGCTGGCGGCGGCGGGGCGGTTCAAGGCGACCATGCGGGCAAGCGCGGCGCTGGTTTATGGCGAGTGCGGCGGCTATATGGCGCTGGGCGAGGGGCTGGTGGATGCAGACGGCACCCGCCACGAAATGCTTGGCCTGTTGCCTCTATCCACCAGCTTTGCAAAACCGAGGCTGCATCTGGGCTACCGGAGGCTCACGGGGCTGGCGGGGGTGTTTCAGGGGAAAACCCTGCCCGCGCACGAGTTCCACTATGCCAGCCTATTGGAGAGCGCCCCCGCAAACCTGTTTGGGGCGGCCGATTCGATGGGGGAGAGGTTAGGGGTGATCGGGCATGTGGCGGGGCGGGTGCAGGGCTCTTTTGCGCATGTGATTTCGTGGCCGCGCTGATGGATGGTGGGTGCGAGCACCAACCCTACGCGCACAAAAAATCCGGCGTCGGTCGCAACCTTCACCGTATTTACTGTGCCAATCTCCGGCCCGGGCGGGAATCCCTGACCCTTTGAAAACGGAAAAATCGCGTCGGTTGGCTTGGTGCCAAACGGTTTATTTTGGTGGGTGCGAGCACCCACCCAACAATCCAAGTGGCCGCCTTTAGATTTGGTGTCGGCGGAACGCAAATGGCGTTAGTGTTGACATGCCCGACGCGATTTTCCCGAAGCCTTTGCGGCTTTGTCTGGCATGGGAACAGTTTTAGCAAAACTTTATCAATGAATCGTAACCGATGCGCGCGGTGGGCTGCGGTTCACGCAACACCCTTGGCATGGCCCGCCACAAGCACAAGATTTTCAGCGCGGCGCGGGCGCGATCCTGCCAAGCAAATCAATATTAGACGCGCCGCTTGCCGAGCCGAAGGCGAGGCGCGGTTCGGGGCTTTAGCCCCGAAGACAGGTGGCGAGTCGTATGCTACGGGATGATAAAGCGCTGGGCCAGCATCGTTAACCCGCCGGCAATGAGCGGCAGGACAAGGGACACGCCCACACGCAGCATGGTCAGCTGCCAGCCATAGAACCCCGCTTCCAACGGTATCCGCAACACCGAGAGCGTGGCCAGCGAAGTGGCATAGGTCATCAGCACCGCCACCCCGACGCCGGATTTATAAAGCCCCGCAATGATCGGCAGGCCGACAATACTGCCCCCCGGGGTGATGATTCCGGCAATCCAAGCAATCCCGATGCCCTTCCAGCCCGCAGAGTCCGACAGCCAGCTTTCCACCAACCCACGCGGCAGCAGCACCTGGGTGAACCCCGCCAGCAGCATGGCGATCACCAGAATCGGGAAAAACCCGAGCAATTGCTTGCCCGAAGTTTGCAGCCCGTCCTTAAACACCCCCTGCCATATGGCCAGCGCCATCAGGACCAGCAGGAACCCGGCCATGCCTATTGCGGTTGCTTTCATGGTGCCAATACCTCCACATAGCCCGCCTCGCCGTTGACCCGAATCCGGTCGCCAGTTTTGATCTTGCGCGTTGCCTCGGGCACGCCGACCACCGCCGGAATGCCATATTCCCGCGCCACCACCGAGCCGTGGGTTATCAGCCCGCCAACCTCGGTGACCAGCGCGGCGGCATTTACAAAAAGCGGGGTCCAGCCCGGGTCGGTGAAGGGGGCAACGAGGATCTCGCCCGGGGTGAGGGTCTCGGTGGCGGGGTCTGACACCACTTTAGCGATGCCCTCCACGATGCCCGCAGACACCGGCGAGCCGATCAGCGCCCCTTTGGGCGCGCCCTCAACCGCGAGGTTGGGCCGTGGGATTTCGCCCTCAGAGGTCACTACCCTTGGCGGGGTGCGCTTGGTATTGGTCGCCAGCTCGGCGCGGCGCGCTTCGATGGTCTCGGCCAAGGGCGCAACGCCCCCCAGCGCACGCTTGATCTCGGGGATGGTGAGGAACCAGATGTCCTCCGGCGCGGCCAGCATTCCTTTGGCGCTCAGGCTATCCCCCAGCGCCAGAAGCACCGTTTTTACCTCGAAAAGCACCTGAATCATCAGGAACTTGTGGTGCTCCCGCAGCGCCCCGAGATGGCGGGCCACCTTGATCAGCCGCCGCACCAGGGGC
Organism: Paracoccaceae bacterium; assembly: GCA_026995265.1. Classification (GTDB taxonomy): domain Bacteria; phylum Pseudomonadota; class Alphaproteobacteria; order Rhodobacterales; family Rhodobacteraceae; genus UBA3077. Next base: position 2,933 of record JALWPC010000171.1, on the reverse strand, counting down.
CGCTTTAGCCAGCTCACATGCTTAGGGATTTCGCCCGCCGCGACGCTGCTTTTCTGCGTCAGTGCCTCATAATGGCGGCGGTGCGCGCCTGCCGCCTCATGCGCGGTCATCCCGATAACCATTTGCAACATCGAGGCGGGGTCCTCACGCCAGCGGGGGCGGCTGGCGTCGATCTCGGAGGGGCCGCGGGTGCCGTATTGGCGCAGGAAATCCTGCCACGCGGCCAGAAAAGCGTTGCCCTCGGCCGCCGCCAGCCCCTCGCCCGCCTTGAGCCGCGCCAGAAGGGGCGGGTCGGCGCGCAGATGGTCCGCGAGGTCCCCGATGCACAGGTTCATTTCGGTAACCGCATTGCCCACCAGCCCACGCTCAAGGTCATTGAGCCGCTCGGCATTGCCTGCCCCCGCCATGCGCCGCAAGAGCCGCTGGCTGACCAGCCCAGCGGCCATGCGGGGCACGAATTTGCCCGCCGCAGGCAGCACCCCGCGCAGGGCGGTCAGGGCTGCGTCGAGCCGTTCCGCCTCGCTTTTGGCGGCGGCGATTTGGGCTTTGGATTGGGTAACATAGTCGGCAATCACCGCATTGGCCGCCGCCACTGCCCCCTCGGGGCGCTTGAAAAACAGGTTCAGCGGCACTTGCCGCAGGGTGGGCAGCAAGGCCCAGAGCAGGCGCGCGGGCCTGAAGCGCTCGCCCTTTGCCGTGAGCGCGTGGCGGCTGGCAAGCCCGGCCACGGCGGCTTGGGCGATTTGGTCGGCTATGCCCATGATTTTAATGAAAAACCTGCCAAACCGACGGTGGCGCAGGAGCGGGCTAATATCGCCATAAAGCCGCCCGCCAATATTGTGCAGGTAGCGAAATTCACCGTTTTCATCCAAGCCCACGGGGGGGAAATATTTCCAGATGGAAATGGAAAGTGGCGGCATCGGGTCCACCATTACTTGCAGGTGTGACAGGCTAAGGAAGACGTGGAAATCATCGTCCGCCAGCTTGGCCAGCGGGTAAAGCGAGGTGATGGGGCGGGATTGGGTGATGAAAATATCGCCCCCCTCCAGCGCCCATTCGATGTCTTGCGGCTGGCCGTAATGGGCCTCGATCCGCGCACCGATTTCGGAAAGCGCCTGCACCTGTGCATCGGTGAGCGCAGGGCGGGTCTGCACGGCAGGGGGCAGGTCCACCGTTTCGGTGCCGCCCGCCTTGAGCGGCAGAATGGCGAGCTTTTTCTCGGCGATCTGGCGGGTGAGGATGGCACCGCTTTGCTTGTCCACACGGTAGAGGTCCGCGCTCACCAGCCCCGAAACCAGTGCCTCGCCAAGGCCGAAGCTGGCGTCTATCGAGCAGGTGTTGCGGTTTTCCGAAATCGGGTCGGCGGTGAAGAGAATGCCGGAAACATCGGGCATGACCATGCGCTGCACCACAGCCGAAAGCGCCACAAGGTGGTGGGGAAAGCCGTTCTGGATGCGGTAGAGAATAGCGCGGTCGGTGAAAAGCGAGATGAAGCAGTTTTTGACTTGCGCGAGGATGTCGGCCTCGCCGATGACGTTCAGATAGGTGTCTTGCTGGCCCGCGAAAGAGGCGCTCGGGAGGTCTTCGGCAGTGGCAGAAGAGCGCACGGCATAAGCGAATGCGGGGCCAGCACCCTGCCAGCTTTGGCGGATAGCGGCGGCCACGGGTTCGGGCAGATCATTCGCCGCCATCAGGGCGCGCGTGGCCTCGCCTGCGGCGCGAACGTTGTTCAGGTCGCTCGGGTCCAGCCCGTCCAGCGCCGCGTAAATCCTGGCCTCAAACGGGGCGATGAAGGCGCGGTAGGCGGCGGTGGTGACGCAAAAACCCGGCGGCACCGGAAAGCCCGCGCTGGCCATTTCCCCGAGGTTTGCGCCCTTGCCGCCGACCTGTGCGATGTCGGCTTTGCGGATGTCCTCAAAGCTTTTGGTGAAGTCAGGCATGGGGGGCTCCCGTGGTAAGGGATTGGAAAAGCGCGCAAATGGCGCGGCTGGCGGCGGGGAGATCGAGGGGCTGGCCGGAGGGGCTGACCACCGCTTGTGCGTGGACCATGCCAAACAGGTTGGTGGTAAGCTGGGCCGCCGGAATATCGGCCGCAATCCGGCCCGCCTGCTGATGCGCTTTGAAGAAGGCTTCGAGCCTGGAGAAGGTCGAAAGGCTGTCATCACGCAGGGCGCTCAGGTAATCGCGGTCCGCCTGATTGCCCGAGAAAATCAGCCGGACAAGGGTTTTATGGGTGTGCATAAATCCCAGCATATGTGTGGTGATGATTTCGAGCTGGGCGGGGAAGTTGCCCTCGGTTTCTGGCGGGAAGGCGGGGAGCTTGTCACGCGGAGTTTGGCGCTCGATAAAGGCCCTGATCAGGCCTTCCTTATCGGTAAAGCGGCGGTAAATGGTGGCGGGGCCTACGCCCGAAGCCTCTGCGATCGCCTCGATTGTGGCGGCTTTGAAGCCCTGGGCCTGGGCCACATCCAGCACGCCCTGCATGATGCGGGCCTCTACATCGGCGGCATCCGCCCCGAGCAGAGACAGGATTTTATCCTTGTTGCCGAGATGCTTATAGATCGTCTGGCGGGAGACATTGGCCCGCGCGGCAATATCCGCCAGCGAAAACTGCGCGCCCTTTTCGGCGTAGAGGGCTTGGGCAATGGCGAGATAGGGCTGGGTCATATTACACCTGATAGAATAATCTATCAAATGTAACCAGCTATCGGCGATACTGTCAAGTGGCGTGCGCCATCAGGATAGAGGAATAGGCAAAGGGCATATCCGGCACCAGGGCCTGAATGATGTCGAAATGGTCTTCAAAAAAATCGACAACGGATAAGCCACATCTTTCAATGTGTCTTTTTCCCGGCCAGCATGCAGGAGGCTGCCAAACCGCACTATGGTAAACACACCGGAAGCGCGGTGGCAGCTTCAGGTGGTATATCGGG
>JALWPC010000170.1 GCA_026995265.1 Paracoccaceae bacterium | reverse complement strand
CTAGGTTAATGTTTGTTGAGCTACTCTAATTTGCTTTGCATTTCTTCTTTTTCCCTTTTAGGTGCTCGCCACCACGGCCGGATAGGCGTTGCGCACATCCCAAAACCAGCGCGCGCATCGGTTACGCCCTGTTCATAAAGTTTTGCTAAAACTGTTCCCATGCCAGACAAAGCCGCAAAGGCTTCGGGAACATCGCGTCGGGCATGTCAACACTAACGCCATTTGCGTTCCGCCGACACCAAATCTAAAGGCGGCCACTCGGATTGTAGGGTAGGTGCTCGCACCCACCAAAATAAACCGTTTGGCACCAAGCCAACCGACGCGATCTTCCTTTTTCAAGGCCAGGGGATTTCCCGCCCGGGCCGGAGATTGGCGCAGTGAATACGGTGAAGGCTGTGGCCGACGCCGGTTTTGGCGTGGCTATAGGATTTCAACTTAAAACAGAAAATCCGAGGCGTCCAGCGCGGCCGCGTCAATGCCCGCCAGCAATATTTGCCCCACCATTTCGCCAGAAGAAATCGTCACGCCGGCATCACCACTGGTAAAGACCAGCGCATCAAATGACAGCCCCTTAATCTCGATCAGGTCCTGACCATCCTCGAAATCGGTGATCACATCGTGGCCCCTGTCCGCCGTGTGAAAGACGAATACATCGCTACCCAGACCACCGGTCAGGGTGTCGCTGCTGCGGCCGCCCACGATCAGGTCATCGCCTTCACCGCCGTTCAGCACATCGCGGCCAAGGTTGCCATAGAGCGCATCATTGCCGCGCCCGCCAACAAGGGTATCATACCCGGACCCGCCAAAGAGCGTGTCATTGCCCGCGCCAGAGGTCACAATATCGTTGCCCGCGCCACCTTTCAGGATGCTTCCGGCGGAGCCATTGCCGACGGTCAGCACGTCATTGCCCATGCCGCCGCGCAGTTCATTGGCACCGTAATTATCAGTCAGCACGTCGTCGCCATCGCCGCCACCGATGAAATCGGAGCCTGCAGTGCCGGTGATCGTGTCATTCCCGCCCTCGCCAAAATACGCACCGCGCCCGTAAAAAGGCAGCATCTCGAAATGGGGGTTAAAGATGTCATTGCCTTCGCCGCCAACAAATTTGAAGCTATGTTCGTTGAGCGCATCTTTCAGCGCCAGACCAAGGTCAAACTGCCAGCTCGGGGTATCATTTGCGCCGTAGGAAAGATAGGTCGCTGTAAGGGTAAGCGGCTTGGGAAGCGCCATGGAGCCATACTCCACCATCACGCCGCCTTCCAGCCGCATAAAGCTTATTTCACTAACAGTTACAGTGGTTTGCTCGCCAAGCTGGGGGTCTGTCACCGCCGCCAGTTGCGCCGTAACATGGATGGATTGCGTGGTATAGCGCAGGCTCTCCAGCGTTTCAAACCCCGTGCCGTCAAAGCTGATAACAGTGCCCTTGTAATTGATGCCCGTTGTCAAAAACACATTGGTGGCCAGCGGGGTGCCAATGGCGGAATTGGTGAAAAAGCCGGTATCTGCGGCGGTAATTTTAATGCGTGCCATTGGTCTGCTCCCTAAAGTGAACATAAACTGTGAACCCAATTTGCCAAAAGCTTTGTTAAAAATCTACACAAAATGCGGTCAATGGTTAACATACAAGGTG
>JALWPC010000169.1 GCA_026995265.1 Paracoccaceae bacterium | reverse complement strand
TTGCGCGGGCGCTGATCACCAACCCGAAGCTGATCATCTGCGACGAGCCGGTGTCGGCGCTGGATGTCTCCGTGCAGGCGCAGGTGGTGAACCTGTTGATGCAATTGCAGGCCGAGCTTGGCATTTCACTGCTGTTCATTGCCCATGATTTGAGCGTGGTGAAGCATATCAGCACCCGGATTATGGTGCTTTACTTTGGCAATGTGGTGGAAATCGGCACGGCGCAACAGGTGATCGAGAACCCGCAGCACGAATACACCCAAAAGCTGATCGCCTCGGTGCCCATCCCCGACCCGCGCAAGGAAATGGAGCGGCGGGAAATTCGGCGGGCGAAGCGGGCCGCAAGCTAGCACTCCCGCCTGCCAGCCGCCGTTTTGCTGCGCAAAACGTGTCTGGCAGTTGGGCGTGGCCTCGCCTTCGGCATCGGCAGGGGGGATGTCATCCCCCCTCTGGCGCAAGCGCCATTCACCCCCTTGAAGGGGCCGCTCAATCAAAAACCTTTGCCCCAGGCGCCGCCGAGGCGAAGCCGAGGCCATGGCCCGTCAGGGCCACCCGTTTTTGCTTGCAAAAACGTGCCTTTTCCGAGTGGGGCTTTAGCCCCGCAGAGGAAAAGGCACCCTGGCCGGAAACGGCACTACGCGCCTTCGCCCAGCTTTCGCGCGAGGGTCAGGGCCCCGTCAAGGGCGTTGCCCAAAGGGGTTTGGGCGGCGTTCTGATAGCGCGCTGGCAGGCGTTTCAAAAAGGTTGGCCCGAGGCCGCCGAGCAGGCAAAAGGATTTTTCCGGGTCGAACCCGACGGCATCCAGGCTTTTGCGCACAAGCGCTGTGTGACACGCCATAATGGCTTCGGCGTTCTCGTCCCCGCTATCGGCGGCGGTGACTATGCGCGGGGCGAGTTGGGCAAAATCCTTCGGGGTAAAGGCTTGTGCCGCCTCGACAAGCGCGCGGGGTGTGCCCTGGTAGTCCGCCAAAATTTCTCGGGTGACGGGCGAGTGTGGCACGAGGCCGTCATGGGCCAGAATGGCGCGGTGCAGCATATCGCGCCCGAGCCGCGCGCCCGAGCCGTCATCACCCAGCAGAAACCCCCAGCCGCCAAGCTGGGTAAACACCCCGTTAACACGGCGGCCATAGACCGACCCGGTGCCCAGTGCGCCGACCACCCCGTCGGCCGCGCCAATGGCCCCGACCAGGGTTGTTTCGGCATCCGAGACAATGGCGGCTTTGGCAAAGGGGAGGCGGGCAAGGAGGCGCTGGCGGTAGTCGCCCAGATTGGCGCCGGCAAGGCCGAGCACGGCTACAGTGCGGGCGGTATTCCCGAAACCGACCTCTGCCTTATCAAAGGCTTGCCTGATGGTGGCCAGTATATTGGCGCGCGCGGCCTCAAGGTCCGTGGCAATATTGGCCGCCCCGCCTTGGGCCCGCGCAATCACCTGCCCGTCACCCGTGGCCAACGCAACGCGACAGCCCGTGCCGCCGCCATCCACACCGAGATAATAGCTCATTTTCGCTCCGATTTTTGCCTTTGGCATACGCCGCAAAACCGGCTTTGTCTATGGGTTTGGTGCGTTTGGCAGCGGGGGCAGAGCTTTCAGGTAACGGGCAATGGCAAGCCGGTCTTCCGGCGTGGCGCGCGAGAGATTTTCCACCACCTCGACCATGGTGCTGCCTGCGGTGTCATACTCCGGCGTGAAGCCGGTTTCCAGATAATAGGCGATGTCCTCGACGCTCCAGTTCGCCAGTGGCCCGGCGGGGGTGAGGTTGGGGATGCGACCCTTGCCCTCGGGGTTTGGCGCGCCGGCCAGCCAGCGGGAACGGTCCAGCCCGCCGAGCGCGTTGCGCGGGGTGTGGCACTCGCCGCAGTGGCCGAGGCCTTCCACAAGGTATTGGCCGCGTGCCTCATCGGTTAAGACCACAGGCTTATCGGACAAAAACAGGAGCTTCCAGATTCCGATGGAGCGGCGAATATTGAAGGGGAAGGTCAGGTCGTGCGGGGTGTTGGCACGGGCTACCGGCGGGAGCGTATCAAGGAAGGCCTTGAGGTCCGCGATGTCTTGCAGGCTGATGCGGGTGAAGGAGCCATAGGGGAAAGCGGGGTAATAATGCGCGCCCTGGGGGCTGACGCCGCGCAACAGCGCATTGGCCAGATCATAGGTGCGCCAGCCCGCAATGCCCTCCGGTGAGGGCGAAATATTGGGGGCATAAAAGGTGCCAAAGGGGGTGGCGAAAGCCTGCCCGCCGCCCAATAGCAACCGCGCCGCGCCTTTGGCCCCCTTTTCCATGTGGCAAGAGGCGCAACCGCCGATATTGAATACCGACTCGCCCCGCGCCACGGCGCCCTCCAAGGCGGGCCAGGCGGCGGGGGAAAGGGGGCGCGGCGCGGATATAAACCATGCGGCCAGCCCCGCAAGACCGGCCGCGACCAATGCCTTAGTTCTTGGGCGCACGATATTTCTCGTGGCAGCCTTTGCAGTTTTGGGCAATGGCCCCGAACAGCGGGCCAAAACTGGCGAGGTCGGCAGGCTCGGCCGTAATTGCTGTGTTCAGGCTGGCGATCAACTGCCCAAGGCGCGCGTCGAAATCTGAATCTGCCGCCCAGATCTCGGGCTTGGCGCGGGTGGTCTCGGCGCCGGGATTATCGCCGTTGGCAAATAGCGGGCGGGCGGTGGTGGCGGCGTCGCGCATGATTTCAAGCGCGGAAAGAACCGCGAAATCATCATAAGCAACCTTGCCCTGTGCCATGCCGCCCAGGGTGCGCATTTGCCCGCCAATAGCTTTCATCGCTTCCTGCCGCTGGGCAATGGGCGAATGCCCGGCACCGTAAGCGCTGGCCGCAAGGGCAATGGCGGCGGTTGCGATAATGCTGATTCTCTTGATGTCCATTTTGGTCTCCCCAATTTTTATAGGCTGCAAGCTTAGCATGTTTGGTGGTGTGCTGCATACAGGCTATTGCCTGACGGGGCCGTTGCGGTGTTCAAATCAGTGTTATGTCGCGTGAAAACGTGGCCTTTTGGGGTTGCGCAAGCGATTCCGGGTCCGCGGGCGGCCTGGAAAACGGGTTTGACTTTGGCAAACTCGCTGCAAAACGCTGCATTGAACTAAAATACGCGCAAAAGTAGAGAGATATTCCGGATATATGCAATGGCCGGAACCCTTTAACATAACTACATACCTAGGAATGTAGTAATGTTAAAATGCTTTTAGTCGCGTGTAAACAATATGATACGGCGTAAGCTGGCGATTGGTCTTCTAACGTCCTCGCCAAATTCATAAACTACATAAGGTAGAAACAGTAGGTATCACATTCAGCCGAACGCCTCAAAAAACCGTTGGAACGGGGCGGGGCATCCGCCGCCATGCCCGCTAACGCATTCGGGCTTCAAGTGGTGAACTCTCGGTTCGGCGTCGTTGCGTTGCAAAAAACACAGCATGATAAACGGGCTGATGCGCTGCGCTGAGGGTTGCGATTTGACAGGAAGAACCTCGCGTCGTGCTGAACCATTTGCAGGTGTGGCTAGCCGCCGGTGTGGTTCATATGGCGAGACATTTCGCCCTCGATCACACGGCGGGAATAGTCAAAATCATGGCCTTTGGGCTTGCGGGCAATGGCGGCTTTGATCTCGGCGATCAGCGCCTCGTTGCCCTCATGGTTGCGCATGGCGGCGCGCAGGTCGGCCACGTCTTCCTGCCCGAGGCACATGTAAAGCTGCCCTGTGCAGGTGAGGCGCACACGGTTGCAGCTTTCGCAAAAGTTGTGAGTGAGCGGGGTGATGAAGCCCACCCGCCCGCCGGTTTCCTTCACCCGCTTATAGGTGGCGGGGCCGCCGGTGTTGAGCGGAATGTCTTCCAGCGTCCAACGGGCGGCGAGCTGTTTCTTGACGTCCGACAGCGGCCAGTATTGGCTCAGGCGATCCACCTCGCCCATGTCGCCCATGGGCATCACCTCGATCCATGTGAGGTCATAGCCCCGCTGCCCGCACCACTCCACCATGGGGTGCAACTCGTCGTCATTCACGCCCTTCAGGGCCACGGCGTTGATCTTGACCTTCAGCCCCGCCTTGTCGGCGGCCGCAAGCCCCGCCATGACCTTGCCGAAATCCCCGCGCTTGGTGATTTTGGCGAATTTGGCCGGTTGAAGCGTGTCCAGCGACACATTCACCCGCTTGACCCCGCATTGGGCCAGCGGCTCGGCAAAGCGGCTAAGCTGGGAGCCGTTGGTGGTCAGCGTCAGCTCTTTCAGCGCGTCGGATTTCAGGTGGCGGGACATGCTTTGGAAAAACGTCATAATCCCCTTGCGCACAAGGGGTTCGCCGCCGGTGATGCGCAGCTTGGTCACGCCCATATCAATGAAAGTGCTGCACATGCGGTCCAGTTCTTCCAGCGTCAGCAGCTCCTTTTTGGGCAGAAAGGTCATCTCCTCGGCCATGCAGTAATAGCAGCGGAAATCGCAGCGGTCGGTGACCGAAACCCGCAGGTAGGACACCTTGCGCCGGAACGGGTCGATAAGCTGGGGCGTGGGCATGGGCAGACCTTTCTTTTGCGCTAGGCTAGCGGTGAACCGGCGCGGGCGCAAGGGGTTTGCGTTGGCGAAGGCTTGGCGTAAGGTGGGGGAAAGGAGCGAAGAGATGGTGGCGGAAAGACTGGTGGCAAAGGCAGGCTGGGCGGAGATGCGGGCGGGGTTTCGCTGGCCCGCGCCTGGGCGCTATAACATCGCCGAGCAGATTTGCGAACGCTGGGCGCGGGCCGCGCCGGAGCGCGTGGCGCTGATCTATATCCGGCCCGATGGCGAGCGGCGGGATTATAGCTATATCCAGCTTTCCCGCGCCTCCAGCCGCCTGGCCAATGCGCTGGCCGCCCATGGCCTCGGGCGGGGCGACCGCTGCGCCGTGCTGCTGCCGCAAACGCCGGAAACCGTCCTGACGCATCTGGCCTGCTACAAGCTCGGCGCAGTGGCGGTGCCGCTGTTTACCCTGTTTGGCGAAGACGGGTTGCGCTATCGGTTGGCGGATTCAGGGGCCAAGGCGGTGGTGACCGACGGGGCAAACCTCGCGAAACTGCTGGCCATTCGCGACGACCTCCCCGCGCTGGAGGCGATCTATTCAATCGACCAGCGCGAAAGCGGCGTGCATGGCTTCTGGCAAGAGCTGGGCAAGGCCAGGGACGCCTGCGAAATGGTTGAAACCCGCCTCACCGACCCCGCCTTCATCAGCTATACCAGCGGCACAACGGGGCCACCCAAGGGGGCGCTGCATGGGCATAAAGTGCTGCTTGGCCACCTGCCCGGCGTCGAAACCCACCATAATTTTTTGCCGCAAAAGGGCGACAGGCTCTGGACCCCCGCCGACTGGGCCTGGATGGGCGGCCTCACCAATGTGATGATGCCCGCACTGAATTACGGCGTGCCGCTGGTGGCGCACCGGATGGCCAAGTTCGACCCCGATGAGGCCTTTGCCTTGATCGCCCGTGAGGGTATTCGCAACGCCTTCTTGCCACCAACCGCGCTGAAGCTGATGCGGCAAAGCACCCACGATCCGGTGGATATGCGCTCGGTTGGCTCGGGCGGCGAGGCGCTGGGGGCGGAGCTGCTGGACTGGGGCAGGGCGCGCCTTGGCACCACCATCAACGAGTTCTACGGCCAGACAGAATGCAACCTTGTGCTCGGCAACTGCCACGAGGCCTTCCCGCCCCGCGCAGGCTCAACGGGGAAGGCCACCATCGGGGCCGAGGTGGCGATTTTGGGCAAAGACGGCCAGCCCTTGCCCGATGGCGAAAGCGGTGAGATTGCCGTGCGGCGCGGCCTGCCGCAGATGTTCCTTGAATACTGGAACCAGCCCGAGAAAACCGCCGAGAAGTTCGTGGGCGACTGGATGCTGACCGGCGATGTGGGCCACCGCGACTCTGATGGCTATTTCCACTTTTCCGCCCGCGCCGATGATGTGATTACGTCATCAGGCTACCGTATCGGCCCTTCGGAGATAGAGGATTGCCTTACGGGCCACGAGGCCGTGGCCATGGCGGCGGTGATCGGGGTGCCGGATGCGGTGCGCACCGAAGTGGTGAAAGCCTTTGTGGTGCTGAACGGGCAGGGGAGCGAGGCGCTCAAAGCCGAGCTTATCCTGCGGGTGCGGGAGCGGATTTCGCCGCACGTTGCCCCGCGTGAGGTCGAGTTCATCGACGCGCTGCCGATGACGGCGACAGGGAAAATCATGCGCCGGGCGTTAAAAGAATAACGGTGCCGTAGGGCGGGTTTTAACCCGCCACCACCGGATTGGCGGGCTGAAGCCCGCCCTACTTGAAAACCGGAAGGGGGGTGTATTCAAGCTCTTTTTTTCAGTCGGAGGCAAGGCATGAAACGCGTTATGATCTTTGGCGGCTCCGGTTCGGGCAAATCCACGCTGGCCCGCAAAATCGGCGAGATCACCGGCTTGCCGGTTATCCATATTGACCCGATGTATTATCGCCCGGGCTGGGTGCAGCGCCCCAAAGTGGAAACGCGGGCTTTGGTGCTGGAAGCGACTGCGCGCGAGGCGTGGGTGTTTGATGGCAACCACCACAGCACCTTAGAGCAGCGCATTGCGCGGGCCGATACGGTGATCTATCTTGACCTCCCCACATGGTTGCGCCTGTGGCGCACCTTGGTGCGGGTCTGGCGCTATCGGGGCCGCACCCGCCCCGATATGGCCGAGGGTTGCCCCGAGCGCTTCGATTTCGAGTTTCACTTCAAATGGGTGGGCGGCTATCGCTGGCGCTCACGGGCTCAGGATGTGGCGCTGATGCAATCTTT
>JALWPC010000168.1 GCA_026995265.1 Paracoccaceae bacterium | reverse complement strand
CCCGAAGGCCCGATATTCACATTGGCAATGCCGCAATCCGAGCCAGCGGCGGACAGAAAAACCTCCGCCTCGCGCATGTCCGTGGTGAAAATGCAGGAGGACAGGCCCTGCGGCACATCATTCTGCATGGCAATTGCGTCGTCTAAGCTGTTGTATTTCATTACATAAAGGATAGGCGCAAAGGTCTCTTCCCGCACAATCCCCGTCTGCGCGGGCATTTCGGCAATGGCCGGCTTCACATAGCCCGCCTCCGGCAAGGCCTCGCCGCCAAACACCGAGGCCCCGTCCGCCTTTGCGGCTTCAAGCGCCCGGGCCATAGCCGCCACCGCATCCGCGTCAATCAGTGGCCCCACAAGCACGCCGTCTGCCAGCGGGTTGCCTATGGGAAGCCCCGCATAAGCGGTTTTCAGGCGCGCCAGCAGCCCCTCGTAAATATCCTCATGCACGATCAGCCGCCGCAAGCTGGTGCAACGCTGCCCCGCCGTGCCCACGGCTGAAAACACAATCGCCCGCAGCGCCATTTCCAGGTCCGCCGAGGGGGCCACAATCATCGCGTTATTGCCCCCGAGCTCCAGAATACAGCGCCCGAATCGCGCCGCCAGCGCCGCCGCTACCGCGTGCCCCATCCGCGTAGACCCGGTCGCCGACACAATCGCCACATCCCGCGACGAGGTCAGCACTTCGCCCACCTCGCGCTCGCCAATCACCACCTGAATCAGCCCCTCCGGCGCGTCGCCAAAACGCGCCATGGCCCGCTCGCAAATCTTCTGCACCGCCAGCGCACAAAGCGGCGTTTTTTCCGAGGGCTTCCAGATCACCGGATCACCGCAAACCAGCGCCAGCGCCGCGTTCCAGCACCAAGGGGCCACCGGAAAGTTAAACGCCGTAATAATCCCGCACACTCCCATCGGGTGCCACGTTTCCCGCATGCTATGCCCGGGCCGCTCCGAGGCAATCGTCAGCCCGAACAACTGCCGTGAGATCCCTACCGCGAGGTCGCAAATGTCTATCATTTCTTGAACTTCGCCCAGCCCCTCCTGCAAAATCTTCCCGCATTCCAGCGTCACCAACCGCCCGAGATTCTCCTTCTCGGCCCGCAATTCCTCGCCCAATAGCCGCACCAACGCGCCGCGCCTGGGGGCAGGCACCAGCTTCCACGCCGCAAAGGCTGCTTTGCTTTTGTGAATTGCACCAAGGGTATCAGCCCTGGAATCCGCCGCAATGCTGGCAATTTCCTGCCCGTTTATCGGGCTGTGCACTTTTAGTGTGCCTGCATTCAACTCGGCTTTCGTCAGCCCTGCTTTGCCAAGAATATCTGCAAAATCCATCTCACGCCTCCAGCGGTTTTATGAAAAATACCCTTTTGGACCCGCGCGCAGCAATCTGATGAATTAGTTTATTTTCTGGCAGTAATAGTAAATATAACTATAGTAATTGTTGAATTAACAAGGATATTGCCGATGATACTAAGCGAAAAAGATGAAAACATGATCATGCTTCTGCGCGAGAACGGCCGCCTTTCGGTGTCCGACCTTGCCCGCCGGCTCAATGTTTCCCGCACTGCCGCGCAAATGCGCCTGCAAAAGCTGGAGCGCAACGGGGTGATCACCGGATATACGGTGAAGCTGTCAGA